>JAHBXR010000007.1 GCA_019636335.1 Pirellulales bacterium | reverse complement strand
GAGGAGCATCTCGGCGCCGGCGGCGACGCGCTCACTCGGCAACGAGGCCGAAAGGGAGATCAGATCCGTCGTCGCCGACGAGCTGAGCATGGAGAAGAGGAACGAACCGCCGCCGCCAAACTCCTCCTCGCTGGAGAAGGACTCTTCCCCGAAGAAGGAATGCATGAACATCGGTTCTTCGACCGTGATCTCCCAGCTATTGCTCACCTCTCCGCCGTCATCGTCGGTGAGCGTGATGGCGAGTTCGTAGATACCGGGGGTGGTGTAGACGTGCGGATTACCATTCTCGCCGTAGATTTCACCAACAGTTAATACGCCAGGGCTGCCATTGGTGACGGTGATGTAGGCTTCTTCAGGATCTGACCCGTCTCCCCAGTCGATCACCGCAGAGAAAGTTTCGCTGGTGCCGGCCGACGGCGACGTAAATCCATAATCAGCAAACCTGATAATCGGATCAGAGTTGGCGGGAAAATCTTCTCCCGCGACTGCCGAGGTCGATGTAAGAAAGCCAAGGCCTGGCACCCAATTGTAAATTCCGATTTGCGTGTCGTTGTGGACCGTCACGCCATGATTGTTCGTCACCTCGACCCGCACGTTGTAAAGAGCGTCGTCGGCGTAGACGTGCCCGTTGAAGTGGGCCTGTCCGGAGCCCCCCGATTCAGTGACCGTCATCGTGTCGGAGCTGCCGTCCCCCCAATAGATCACCGCCGTGTGGGTGGCGCTGGTATCGAGATCGGTAAAGAAGGTCGTCTGCTGCGCCGTCATACCTTCGGCACTACTAGCAGCAACCCCGCCCGTGATCTCGATGCCGTCGTCATTGAGAATACGACCGGCACGCGAGTGATCGCGAATCGTGGCGCCGACGGGATCAGACAATTGCAGCAGCACCGTTTCGTGCGACTCGGGCCAGTAATCGCCGACCACGGGCACTTCCACCGGTAGCGCCGTCTGCCCCGGCTCGAACGTCAAGGTGCCCCAAACCTTGGTGTAGTCGGTCCCCTCGGTGGCCGTTCCTGCCACGGTCTCGTAATCCACGGACACTTCTTCGTCGAATTCATGGGTGAGACGCACCATGAACTCCAGCGTGGCATACCCCGTGTTGCCTTCGAGAACTTCCGCCTCATCGATCGTGATCGAGCCGCCGAACTGCACGTACGTCTCATGGTCCGAGTCGTTGTTCACGAGCCGCAGGACCAAGAGAGGCGTGCTGCCAGGTGCGAGTTGCGAGATATCAAGTTCGATCGTCTGATCGACATGAGTGGCGCCACTGGCGGTGAACGGCCCGAACTCTTCCGTGTAATTGAAGAACACATCTACGATCGTGCCAGCCAGTGTTGGCACGACCGAGTAGCCATCGCTGTCCAGTAGGGCAATCTCAAACACGTCGTTGATCGAATCGGGATCCTCCATGTCGAACGACAGCACGGAATAGGGGATGATGAGCTTGCCTGGATTCTCAGGGATCGTGATCTCCTGCTGGGCCGCCACGATAAACGAATCCCCCTCGACCAGCAGCAGCGAACTGCTGTTGTTCGTCATCGACCCGCGACCAGAGATGCTGCCGCCACTCTCATCCTCGATCCAACCTGAAAGGGGCATCAGAATATCGTTGGGCTCGGACATCATCGAGAAGGCATAGCCACCGCCCTCCTCCAACTCGGACAACTTGCCGGCTCCTTCCACTTCTCCCAGTGACATCTTCACCGGACCTGCCGCGCGTAGCATCGCCGAGAGTCCCTGGGCAAAGTCGAGACTGGCTTGGCTCACCGAGGCTCCCTCGTCACCCAAGAGGGGCGCAGCGCCGCCCCCTGAGCCACCGGACTGCGCGTCGAGATTCGACGCCGAGCCAAATCCGGGATCGAATTCACTCGGCCCCGTGGGCGATGAAATTCCGCTGAGGGCATTCCCGATGCGAGTTTCGCCGTCGGGTGTTGAGCTGTCTGCGGCCGCCCGCAACTGCAATGCCCAAAGCGCCAACGCGTCTACTTCTGCGCTGACGTCGACGCTGCCACCGAACAAGGGCGCATGCGACGAATTCGCGCGTGGCACAGGCGAATGGATGATGCTCTGAGGACTCACGGGAATTCGGCTTGGAGCAGTTGCGTTCGTCTGCTGGCTAACGTTCCCAGGCACAATGGAGCCGAGCGTACGCTGGTCGAACGGCTCCGAACTGCGGATCGGCCCAGATTCGTCCGACTGCCATTGGTCGAGTACGCCGGAAACCGGCGGCGCCACCTTGGCGACGCCCTCCTCTTGAACGGGGGAACCGAAGGGAAGTGGCAATATAGGAAGCATGCTGCCAGGCGCGAATCGACCTTCCAGTTGGTCGAGCTGTGACTTCCGCTCGCGAGTCCGCTTTTCGGTAGCTCGTTGCTTGCCGACTGCGCGATTGCGTGACGAAGGGCTGCGACGTGGCGGATAGAAACGTTTCACGACTGCTTGCCTCCTGCCAAGTTGAAATGCCAATGCCAGACAGCTACCAGCCGGCAGCTCATGCGATCCACATGGGGAGCGTGGCGAGGATCATGGCCTGCCCTAGCACGTGTTACGGCTCGCGTGGAGAAGCCCATGTCCCTAGGAAAGAACAGCCCTGATGCGGGCTACCGCAAGGGTGCGCGTAGCGTCAACGTAGGAGCGATTGCCCTACTGTCAAACGAATTGCACATGAAGTTGGCTTGGGTGTGACACACAGTTGTCGCACCCCGTTTGGGGGTGAGACAGACGTTGTCTCCCTGCGGTCGTGGCTGTCGCCGCGCTCCGTGCCGCCAAGAAGGGTGCCATGAACAGGAAGTGCTACGTCTGTTAGAGCGCAAAGATCGACGTTGCGACATCCGTTTCACGAGAGTCCGAGGCGTCGCGACATTCGCCGGTCTTGACACCGAGATAGCGGCGTGTCGCGATTGTTGGCCTCATTGCCACGGACTCATTGTGTTGAGCACGTACGAAGCCGATCTGGGCAATCTTCTGGGTTCGCTTCAACCCGATCGGCAATGCGAGATCGTATCTGAGATGTGATTGGGTGGAGCAACAACGGACGGCGCATGTGTCTCATTCCAGCACGCGATCAAGACAACGGTCGACCTCGCGCTCAAGCTCCTCGTCGGAGAGCACGGCTAGGTTTGGCTGAGGGGCAACGCGACTGGCGGCCTCCATCAAGCGCACGATGGCCAACATGCTGATGAGCATCAACCGCCCGCCAGGTTCGCGTTCCCGGGCCGCTTCGAGCGCGGCGAACCACTCGGCCGAAAGCCGGTTCACGCCGCCGAAGCGTGAGATCATGGCCTGCGTCAACGCCACGACCTGGCCCAATCCCTTTTGACGACGCGCAGCGCACGCGACGCGACTCAGTGCGTGTCGCTACGACGATCCGCGATGCGATCGACGAAGCCGCCGAACCGACCGAGGAACGCAACACTTTGTCAATTGCCGACTTGAGCGATGCCTTGCGCGACCATACGACGGAGTGCGAAAGTAGGCCCGGTGTGATTCGAACACACGACCAAGGGATTATGAGTCCCCTGCTCTAACCGCTGAGCTACGGGCCCGAAGTGATATGCAGGTTGGCATTTACGGCGAAAACGAGAATCTCTTCCGCCGAAGTCTGATGCCCCTTTTAACACCTAATACGCACCTGTGGTCATCTTTGCTCCTCCGCCTGCAATAGCAGGGCACTGCCGCAGGTCTTGAAATCGTAATCTTCGGCTGCCTTGCCTCGAGTAGCAAGGGATCAGACATCTGGACGTGCTATTCCGCTCCGCGCAGCCCATGAGCCTAGGGCGCCCAACGGAAGCCCGGAATGCGTGAGGGCACCGTTCTTCAAAGTGGCTCATTGGCCGCGCGGACAGCAATAACTCAACAGACGCGCGGTGTTCGTTCCCGCGAGTTCACGATTGATCTTCGAAATCCCCCTGTTCGCCGCACCACCGAGTGCAGCAAGGCCAAGTCAGCTCGGAGCCGTCGGAGTAGCCTGGTCCGTCACCATTCGGCGTTTCCACGCCCGAGCGAGATCCTCAGCTTGTCTCGCTGCGCCGCTCGACGAGGCTGCCCGCGACAGAACACCCCAGAAACGCAAACGGCACGTAGAGCGCCACATCTGCCAGAGCGAACCAGATTGGATGGGGCAGCGACACCAGCGTGAGAATGCCCGCGACCATGAGCAGCAATCCCACGATCAAGGCCTTATCGTAAGCCCTGCGTCGTGCAATGAGGGCGCTCACTGCGCCCCCCACGAAGCTACCGGTTGCATGCGCGGCCAGCACCAGCAAGAACGCGCCTGGTGGCAGGCCCGCGAGATGGGCCTTCATCGCTTCGCGATCGTTCGTATCGAGACCGACGGGCAACGGATACACGAGCGAAGACAGGGCCTCGACGATCGCCACGCCGAGCACTCCCGCCATCGCTCCTCCTAACACCGCCAGGATATGTTCGCGCATCGCTCGCCCGTTTTTATGTTCTCTATGGCTGTAAATGGAACAATGCCCGGATCTCTGCCAACAGATCGAGATGCGTTTCGAGCGGCAACCCATCAACCGAGGGGACGCGTTCACGCGTGACGCCATCGACGGCGCCGGCATCGCGCACCAACGATTCGATGAGCCGACGTTCCCGGGCCACGGTACAAGGATCGAACACCTGCACGTTTCCCGAGGCGTAGGCCACGGCCGCCGCCAGCGCGTATCCGCCCCAATTACTGACCCCCGCGATCACCAATTCATCCGTCGCGATGCGGCAGGCTATGCGTCCCGACCCCGGCAAGCCCAGGGCGTCGTCGAGCAGTTCCCACGGCACGGCACCCATGCCGATCTCATTACCGCCGTCGCCGATACCGACCGTAAACGCCCGCGTGTCGCGGTTACCGGCCATTTCGAAAAGCAAATGTGTAGGCGCTATGTAAGAGGTGATCGCTTCGCCTCGCATGTTTAAGGCGCGATCGCGTAAATCGGCGGGGAGCGCCGCGCGGAAGCGGTCGAACGGGGGCGAGCCGCCCCGTGCCGGTTGCAGCAAAGAGACTTCGGTGTGGGTCGGGCCCGGTCGCTCGATGGCCACCAAGTGGGTCGGCCTCGCCCCCCCCGCGCCCCCCATGAACCGCTGCGCCCATTCGTTCGGTTGCAGGCTGCCGGCGGGAGGCCCTGCTCCACTCTGCGTCAGGGGCATTTCGAGGATCGCCGACTGCGGGATACCGCACACCTCGCAGGCGACGGCGAGCGCGGGGCGACCTACGGCGTCGGAAATCAGCCAGATCTCGTGTCCCAAGGCCCATAAAACGCTGGCCAGCATGGCGGCGCCCGGCGGTCCGTCGGTTTCGGCCATGGGATGCCCCCCGACCAGGATGGGAAAGCCCGTTACCAATGCTACGGCGGCCCCCTCGGCGGCAAGCGACGCGGCGGCACGCTGGAGCGCTGCGCCATCGCCATAGTGCGCAAGGGCAGGGGATTGCGCGAGGCCCCGCCGGGCCGGATCGCGCCGTATCAGCCCGGCAAGTTGTTGGTAAATCGACACGCCCATCCGTCAGCCAAGTGTATTCCTGCCGGGCAGACTATTGCTACTGCCGCTGCGGTGAATTGCCGACCATACGAAGATCGCCGCCGGGCGTCGAAGTCACGAGCAGGCGATTCTCGGCGGCGGCACGCGACGAAGCAAGAATTTTGGTGAACCGCCACGCCGCGCAACACGTAAGAATTTGTCCGACTCAACCGGTGTTGCGCGCGACCTCGCAGGAGATTTTTCAGCCGTTTTTCCCGCGAAAGCATGGGGGAATCGCGACTTCTCGAATCTTTTTGTGGACGGGGTTTGACACGTGTTTGGGGGCTCGCTATATTCAGCCTTTCCCACCTGACGCTGATTCGCGACAGGGGTGGGAACGAGACTGCCGGGCGAGCGTGCTGTGTGCAGCGGCGGTTTCCAGAGGTGCTTGAGTGACTTGTGTCGCCCGGGCAGCCTGACTGGGAACGGCCCCTGAGTACAGGAGCGGCCGGAGAGTGCCAATGTGGCATTTGCCGGCCGCGTGTTCTTTGACAATTCGGTTGTGGTAAGAGTGGCATCTTAATTGAGAGCTGCCGCGATCCCTTGGGGTCGTAGGTAGCGTCTCTTGGCACTTAGCGTGTCGAGCCAGTCGCCAGGCAAGCTTCTGCGAAGAAGCGATCCCTTCGGGGTGAAGGTCTTCGCCAGTGCGAGTCTGGCAACGTGCTGGAACGACACACTTGATCTGTCGTTACTCGGTCAGTCGATCATGCAAAGTCGACTGGCCATAGTAGACACGCCTTCGTTCTTCGCTCGAGCGTTTGGGTTCCTACGGGGGCCTGGGTGCGAGAGGGTTGGATCAAGGTGGTCAAGCTACTAAGGGCGCATGGGGGATGTCTTGGCATCAGAAGGCGATGAAGGGCGTGGAAAACTGCGAAAAGCTCGGGGGAGCTGTTAAACGAGTGTTGATCCCGAGATGCCCGAATTGACGTACGCTGAATTCATAGGCGTACGTGGCCAACGCGGCGAACTGAAACATCTAAGTAACCGCAGGAAGAGAAAGAAAACTCGATTTCCTCAGTAGCGGCGAGCGAACGGGAAATAGCCCAAACCGCGGAGGTTTTCCTCTGCGGGGTTGTAGGGCTCTTCACATGGGAGTGACAAAGTTATTCGCTAACGGAATTTTCTGGAACGTTAGACCACAGAGGGTGACAGTCCCGTACGTGAAAGTGAATAACCTCCCGAGGAGTACCTGAGTAGGTCGGGTCACGTGGAACCCCGACTGAATCTGCGAGGACCATCTCGCAAGGCTAAATACTCTCTGATGACCGATAGTGGACTCAGTAGGGCGACTGAAAGATGGGAAGAACCCCTTCTAGGGGAGGACACTGAACCTGAAACCATGTGCCTACAAGCGGTCGGAGCACTATGGCCTTGTGCCACGTGTGACGGCGTGCCTTTTGCATAATGATCCGGCGAGTTATCGTCAGCGGCTCGGTTAAGGTCTTACGGACCGAAGCCAAAGGGAAACCGAGTCTGAATAGGGCGACTAATGGTCGTTGGCGATAGACGCGAAACTGCGTGATCTACCCATGAGCAGGTTGAATCGCGGGTAAAACCGCGTGGAGGACCGAACCCACTTGGGTTGAAAACCGAGGGGATGACTTGTGGGGAGGAGTGAAAGTCTAATCAAGCGCAGAGATAGCTCGTTCTCTCCGAAATAGCTTTAGGGCTAGCCTTGAGCCACTACGCATCGGGGGTAGAGATACTGAATCGGATAGGGGCTTTTCCAAAAGTACCCTGCTGAACCAAACTCCGAATACCGATGCGACTATCTCAGGAGTCAGTCCGCGAGGGATAAGCTTCGCGGTCGAGAGGGAAACAACCCAGATCACCTGCTAAGGTCCCGAAGTAGAACTTAGTCACTAAGGAAGTTGATTTGCTGTGACAGCCAGGATGTTGGCTTAGAAGCAGCCACCATTTAAAAAGTGCGTAATAGCTTACTGGTCGAGCAAGTCAGCGCCGATAATGAACGGGAGTAAGTTCTACACCGAAGCAGTGGATGATAAACATCTTCGGATGGATATCGTGGTAGGAGAGCGCTGTAGGTCAGATACGAGCCGTACCGTAAGGAGCGGTGTTGGGGCCTACAGGTGATTATGCCGGAATGAGTAACGATAAAGCAGGTGAGAATCCTGCTCGCCGAAAGCCTAAGGTTTCCTGGGGAAGGTAAATCCGCCCAGGGTTAGCCGGTTCCTTAGTCGAGGCCGAAAGGCGTAGACGATGGACAGCAGGTCAACATTCCTGCGCCACGAAAGTGTACTGATGGGGGAACGGCGTCGCAAAGGTAAGCGGTACGATTAGAAATGTCCGTGGACTGCCTTGAGGTGAGGGATAGGAAAATCCGCCCTCGCAAGCCAAGGGGTAGGACCGACCGCGTTTATGTTCGGGAAGTTATCGGAGCGACGTCCAAGAAAAGCCTCTAAGGGTTAAAGCTTTCGTGACCGTACTAAAACTGACACAGGTAGGCGAGACGAGAAGTCTAAGGCGCTCGGGAGAACACTGGTTAAGGAACTCTGCAAATTGGCCCCGTAAGTTCGCGATAAGGGGTGCCCCTGGTGGTTTATAGCCTTCGGGGGCCACAGTAAATCGGCTTCAGCGACTGTTTATCAAAAACACAGGACTCTGCGAACTCGCAAGAGGATGTATAGAGTCTGACGCCTGCCCGGTGCCGGTAGGTTAAGGAAGAGGGTTAGCCTTCGGGCGAAGCTCGCAACCGAAGCCCCGGTAAACGGCGGCCGTAACTATGACGGTCCTAAGGTAGCGAAGTTCCTTGTCGGGTAAGTTCCGACCTGCATGAAAGGCGTAACGACTGAAGCACTGTCTCAACCAGTGACCCGGTGAAATTGTAGCCGTGGTGAAGATGCCACGTACCCGCAGCTAGACGGAAAGACCCCGTGAACCTTTACTGTAGGCTGATATTGGGCTGTGGTATGTCTTGTGTAGGATAGGTGGGAGGCTTCGAAGCGGGCACGCCAGTGTTCGTGGAGCCGTCGTTGAAATACCACCCTGGACCTGCTTTAGTTCTAACCCCGATTCCCGTGAAACCGGGCGGGGGACAGTTTCAGTTGGGCAGTTTGACTGGGGCGGTCTCCTCCAAAAGAGTAACGGAGGAGCCCAATGGTACACTCAGCCTGGTTGGCAATCAGGCATCGAGCGTAAAGGTAGAAGTGTGCTTAACTGCGAGACCCATAAGTCGAGCAGATACGAAAGTAGGGCTTAGTGATCCGGCGGTGCTGGATGGAAAGGCCGTCGCTCATCAGATAAAAGGTACTCCGGGGATAACAGGCTTATCGCTTCCGAGCGTCCATAGCGGCGAAGCGGTTTGGCACCTCGATGTCGGCTCATCACATCCTGGGGGTGGAGAAGCTCCCAAGGGTTTGGCTGTTCGCCAATGAAAGTGTTACGTGAGCTGGGTTCAGACCGTCGTGAGACAGGTCGGTCCCTATCTGCTGTGGGCGTACGAAACTTGCGGAGATTCTTCCTTAGTACGAGAGGATTGGGAAGGACGTTCCTCTGGTTTTCCAGTTGTCGCGCTAGCGGCATGGCTGGGTAGCTATGAACGGAAAGGATAAACGCTGAAAGCATATAAGCGTGAAGCCCGCTCCAAGATGAGGTTTCGAAGAGCAAATGCTCGAAAGTCCCCTGGAAGACGACCAGGTTGATAGGCCGGATGTGTAAGGCGAGCAATCGCTTCAGCTAACCGGTACTAACGGACGAACGCTTGACCACTTTGATCGAACGCTCTCGATGCACCTCATGCATCGCGCGAGCTCGGTCGCGACAGATCACCCGCTAGGTGTCTGATCGCCCCTCTTACCACAACCAATCGTCGTTCTGCCTCAAGCAGGCGACGCGCGGTCGTCTCCCTTCACTGGGAACGCCCGCCCTTTTCGGCGGCCATATCTGGAAGGTCACACCCGTTCCCATCCCGAACACGGTAGTTAAGCTTCCAGAGCCGATGGTAGTACCCAAAGTGCGAGAGTAGGTGCCGCCGGATTTTTACAACCAGCCGGGCCTGTTTCAATCCAACGAAACAGGTCCGGCTTTTTTTACGCGCCGAGATCGTCGTATTGACGCCTGCGCCACTGATGACCCGAGGGGGACCAACGGGAGCCCGTCCCCCCCGATCGTCGAACGCTGCGCTAGATTCATTTGCTGCGCAGGCATGAGTAATAACCGCCGACGCCGCGCCCTAGGCAATGCCCGAACTACTTCGACGCTCTACTGCACCCTCCGCCCGGCGCCGCTCTATAATGAGGGGACGGGCAGGTCCCCCAAGGCCGCCCTGGCAACGATCAATTCCGCCAGCGTGCCGCGGCTATTGCTCCGCTCGCTGGCGACGACTCTTCTCGGGAGATGTACCTTGAATTCATCCTCTGTCTCGTCCCGCCGGCTTTGCTGCTCCGCATTCCTGCCGACGGCAGTCCTTGCCGTGCTCTTCTCTTTCCAGGCCACCGCGGCCGAGGAGCCGGCGTATCCTTCGATCGAGTCGAAATACCTCTCGAACATCCGCCAGGTGAGCGAAGGATTCGTCAAGGCGGGCGAGGGGTATTTCTCGCCCGATGGTAAACAGATCATCTTCCAGGCCCAGCCACGCGATTACCCCTTCTATCAGATCTACACGCAGCCTCTCGACGGCAAGACGCCCGCCAGGCTCATCAGCACGGGACGCGGCCGTACCACGTGCAGTTACTTTTCGCCCGATGGCCGGCGGGTAATCTTCGCCTCGAGCCATCTCGATCCCATGATGTCGGAAACCGAAGAGGCTGCCATCAAGCAGGCCGAGGAGGACGCGAAGTCGGGCCGTCGGCGCCGCTACTCCTGGGACTTCGACCCCCACACCGAGATTTTCGAGGCCGCGCTCGACGGATCGGATCTCCGCCGGCTCACGAACGCGCCCGGCTACGACGCCGAAGGCGCCTATACGCCCGACGGCAAGTCGATCGTCTTCTGTAGCGACCGCGATGGCGATCCCGACCTGTACGTGATGGATGCCGACGGCGGGAACGTGCGTCAGCTCACCAATGAGCCCGGCTACGACGGTGGGCCGTTCACCTCGCCCGATGGCCGCTGGGTCATCTACCGCAGCGATCGCAAGCAGGCGGAGTTCTTGCAGATCCACGCCATCGGCCTCGACGGCCAGCACGATGTAGCCCTGACCGACAACGTGGGCGTGAACTGGGCGCCGTACTGGCACCCGACCGAGCCCTACATCATCTGGACCGGCGCGGATCACTCCGATCCGCAAGCCCGGCCCAACTACGATCTCTGGCTGATGAAGTACGAAGTGACCGACGAGGGTTTAAAACCCGGCCCGATCACGCGGATCACCGACTCCCCCGGCGCCGACGTGCTGCCGGTCTTCTCGCCCGACGGCAAGAAGCTGATGTGGACCAGCACCCGCACGCCAGATCACTCGAGCCAGCTCTTCGAAGCGGATTTCACGTTGCCGGAATAGAGGCTGACCAACTTGGTCAACTCGGGTACTGGTAATTCGCCAATTTGTTCCAACTTCGGACTGGTATGGGAACGCTAATTGACTGCGTGTTGAAAAACGACTTGGCAGGACTGCAGGCAGGTCTCAATCAGGGATTAGATCCCAACGAGCGTGATGAAGAAGGACGCACGCCGTTGCTTCATGCGGCGATTGACAAAAGACTCGGCGCAGTTGAGGTACTGCTAAAAGCTGGTGCCAACATCGACGCCCAAGATCCACTCGGCAATGTCGCTCTTCATTTTGCAGCACAGAACTATGATCTCGAATTGGCATCACTGCTACTGCGACGCGGGGCAGAGATAGATGTGACCGACATGCACGGAAACACACCCTTGTGGCGTGCCGTGTTCAATTCACAAGGCCGAGGAGAACTAATCAAAGCGTTACTCCAAGCGGGGGCCGACCGAAATCACCGAAACAAGCACGGTAAGACGCCAGTGGAACTCGCTGAGTCAATTGCGAATCACAATGTCGCGCAATTCTTCACCTAGATTCTTGAACTGAACGCGAGGCAGAATTTACTTCGATTGAAGTAATTCCATCGACTCTACGCGTCGGTGCAGGGTAGCACCGACGATTCGGCGGAGTAATGCCACGCCCGCAATCACGCCAGTCACCGAGTCGTCGGTGTTGCGCAGCAACAAGAGGTTCATGACGAGTCGCCCACATCCACGACACGAGATCGGACAAATCCTCTTGTCGCTGCGCGACACGGACGATCGTCCGACTACAAACTCGTCTGATCTTGGGCCAAATTCGGACAATCGTCCGTGCTACCCAGGTTGCGTGTGCCGGAACCGGATGCATGATGCGTGCTTGCGAAACCAATAGAGCAGGGGCCATGTGAGCTGCTGTCGCGGCTTCCGCCGCCGGCTCACTCCACCTCGAGCACTTCAATCTTCAGCCGCCCCAGCACGGTCGCCACCGGCAGGAAGCAGCTATAGGCGCTCGCCTCGGCCAGGCTCGAGTGGGTTAGCTTGAGATGCGCGGCGCCGATGCCGCCGCGGCCGAGCGTGGCGTCGAGCGGCACCCACTGACCACCTACGAACACCTCGGTCCACATGTGGTAGCCGAACCCCGCGGCGCTGGGGACGAAGATCAAGCCGATCACCACCCGGGCCGGAATGCCTCGCGCCCGGGCCAGCGCCGCCAGCAGCACGGCGTGTTCGGTACAGTCCCCCTCGAGCGTCTTCGCCACCTCGGCCGCCGTGGCAAAGGCCTGCGAAAAGTTCTTCGCCTTGATGTTCTCGTGGACGTACTGCTCGAGCGCCACGGCCGTGCGCCAGTGATCGGTGTTGTTGCCTGCCGCCTCCTTGGCCATAGCCACGATTATCGGATCGTCGCTCTGGATCAGGCCATTTGGCTTACGATCGTCGTCCGTCGGGACCGCTTGATTCTCTCCCCTGGGGGTTCCCTTGGCCCCTGCGGTCGCATTGGGCGCGAGGGAGATCACCATCACCTCGGCCTGATTGGCTCCAGTCGAAGCGACGGTCTGCGTCGAGCCCGACGAAAAAATGCTGGCGGGGTCGCCATCCGCGAGCGTGACGCGGTACTTCACCCGTTTCGTGTCATGAGGCCGGGGGATGCTGCGGCCCTCAACCCGAACCATCGTGTCGAAGCCCAGGTCGACCTGGCCATCGGTCGGTTCGCCTAACGCCACGTCCTTCGTCGTGCGGAAAGTCTCCTGCCGCACCGCCGGCACCACCGATTTGAGCAGGTTGCCCAGGCGGTCGGTCCACATCACCGAGTCGAGCGTCACGTTGCCCGGCAACGTCGCCCGGCTGTCGACCCGCAGCAATTGGAAGTTGCCCCCCAGCAGCTTCGTCGGTTCGAACTCGCGGGCAGTAAGATCGAGCGTAGCCAATTCCACCTGGTTCAAGAGCGGGGGAGCCAACATCTCGATCCGGCGTTTTTCCCCCGGCACGAGCGGCTTGCGGAGCAGCGACATTTCGAGGGCGAAGAACCCGCCGACACCCTTTTTCCAAGGCATCTTGCGATTCGTGGTGCGTCCCTCGGTGGTGCTGTCGACCACCAGCTCCCCCGCACGGACTTCGCCCCGCACAGAGATTGGGCTGGGGCCCACGGCTGTCTGTGCCTCGAAGCGGATCACCTCGCCCTGGGGGGTCTCGATGCTCGTGAGCTTGATTTCCTGTTCGTTCGCCTGCCCGAAACGCTTCAACGAGAGATGCTGCAGGCCATCGATGCGCAACAGATCGCGATCTCCCTCGCGAAGCCGACTGACGGCCATGCGGCCGTAGCCCACCTTCGCCCCCTGAAAAAAGACGACGTCCCACGTCTCCTGCTCAAGCTTGCCGGAAGATAGGGGAGCCGCCTGGGGGGTGGCATCGGCCTGGGCCAGCTCGCCCAGCGGCAGCGGCTCGGGCAAAACGACCTGCTCGTTCGCCGTCGTGGACAGCGTGGGGGCCACTTCGCTCGGCTGGCGAACGACGGCCGGGGCCGGAGTGCTGTCGGCGGCGGGGGTACAACCCGTGCCGTTTATCCAACTTGCCATCAAGAGGCAAGCGAACCAAGAAGGACACAATCGCGCGAACCGTGCCCACTCCATGCCACGTAGAGATTGCATCGTGCCACCCAGGCCGCGAGCCTGTTGGCCCGCGGGGAGCGAAGGCTCGGATACGAGCCAGTTCGCCGTGCGAGTTCCGCCGACCGAACTTCCCGCGACCCGGCGCCACGAGAGCAGGAAACCGTTCCTTGCGGCCTGCGTAAAGGAGTTTTAGTATACGGTTGGAAATGCGGCAACGGAGTCTCGGCGGGGGAATCGGAAGTCGGTGAGATCGCCGACGCCAGAGGTCCAGGCGGACTGCCTGGACGACTTCGAGAAAGGGGCCGCGGCCGTTCGGATGTCGAGAGGTTCGAGAGGGCGAAGATTGCCCTCTCTCAGGTACCAGGGAAGTCGTTCACGTGCCCCGTGGGGCGCGAGAATCACTTCCCTGATTTTTTGCGCCGGTGGCGATTGGATCGCCCGGCAAACTTTGCATGCCATGCGGCGTGCGATCGTGATACCAGTCAGAGCGCTGGCAGACTCGCCGCCGTGCGTAGATTCGCCCCGGTCGGCGGCTGATTTAAGGCGTAAAGCGTGTGGCGGCAGCTTGCTCGGCGCACGCGAGTGGTAGACTAGATTCGGCGTCTTGCGTGCCCCTTGGCTCGCTGTGCGCCTCGAGCCTCGGGCTCGGCCGACCGTTGAAAAAAGGCATCACAGGATGCCTCTTGTAACGATTCTGACGGCTCCCCACACGGGTGTACCCGACCATCGGGTGCGGGGCTCGCGTGGGGCGCCAAAGTGACCTAGCTTTTCTCAACTGAGGACACCGCAAGCGACGGCGCTGTGTACGCCGGACGACTTGTTTCTCGCACCTAGGAATTGAACGAGCGATGGGCTTCCTGAAGCGTTTCTTTCGCAATGTTTTCCGCGACGGCACGCCGACCGTCGGGACGAGCAGCTTCGATCGCCTGAGCGAGGAAGAGCTGGAAGCCCATTTGGGCGTCGTGCGGTACGGCAGCTTCCTGTTGACTGACGCGGTTCGCCCGTCGTACGACCTGCAGGTCGTGCCGGCGGCCGGCTTCCGTCACGATGTCTATCGCGACGAGGAGACCAAGGCCCAGGTGCCGGTCCTGATGGGCGCGGCCTCGAGCGAGCAATTGTTCGAGACCTTCATGGAACTGCTCGATCCGCTCGGCAGCGTGGTCGACGTCGTGCTCGAGACGAGCCACAACCGCGAGCACCGCGGACACGTGGATCTCTACCGCGAGCAGATCGACATGCCGGTCCTCAAGAGCATCTTGTGGGACTACGAAGACCTGCTGATGAACGACGGCTGCACGGGCGTCGCCGTGCTGAACCCCGAGCGCCCGCTCGAGGTGCAGTTCGACGAGCACAAGCTGCTGATCGTCTACGGCTCCGAGCTCAAGGAATTTGAAAGCGTCTTCCGCGAGCAGGGCATCCGCTGCCAGGACGAAATGCGCTTCATCACCGAAGCCGAGCATGTCCACTCGTCGAGCGAACAGTACATGCAGCAGTTCGAGGAGTTGAAGACTCGACTGGGCATGGACTCGATGTTTTAAGCGGCAAGGCGACCGACTTTCCCCGAAATCGGTGCCGTTCTCGCCTTGCACCAGTGGCTCCGGCCGCCGGCCGGAGGGAGCAGAGCGGAAGCTCATCTCGGAGAATCGCGCGAGAGCGATCTTTCGCCCGCGATTTCAATCGCTCGCAGGCCACCTTGCCGCGCGCTATATTAACTCCCAGGCCGGTTTCCAAGACCTAGCCGATCTTAGGGAGTCTTTCTATGTCGATGATGTTGCCCCCCGATCTTCAGTCCTTTGTTGAAGCGGAAGTTTCCAGCGGTCGCTACGAGAGCGAACAGGCCCTGGTACAGGACGCCGTGCACGTGCTTCGCGATATGAGCGAGCAATACCAAGCCCTCTACACCGAAGTAGAGGCGTCCATCGCGCAGGCTGATCGCGGCGAGTTGCACCCACTCGACACCGAAGGCGCGAAGGCCGAAGGTCGCCGACGCCTCGCCAATCGTTCGGTGTCGTCGTAATGAGCAGAATTCAGCTCACGGCGTCAGCCGTCGAAGCGTGATTGGAAATTTGGTCCCACGTCGCGACGGACAGCATGACTGCCGCCGACGAATTGCTCGACCGTTTTGACGAGCAGTGCCAACTATATGCCGGTCAGCCGTTGCTCGCACAAGCGAGGCCCGACTTTGGCAAAAACGTACGCGCGTTCCCGGTAGGGAAATACATCGTCGTTTATCGGCCACTTCCGGACGGCATCGAAGTCTTGCACTTCGTTCACGGCGCTCGCGACATTCCGACGCTTCTCCGCCGGAAAGGCATTTCATAAGTCGCGCGGATGTTTGGGCAGCCTGTCACATAACAATCGGCGGCATGAAGAACGCCGTCACTAACATCGTGCAGAAGGCGACGACCGTCCACTGCATGGCACGCGTCCGCGCCTCGTCGTCGGGCCAGCAGCAGACGTTGATCACGAGTCCGCCCAGAAAGACGACGGCGGTGACCCAAGTAGCCACGTATCCCGCCGCGACGGCAGCCTGCGCTTGTTCGCGATTCTGGATCATGAAGCACGCGCCAAACGTCGCGACGGCGAATACGACAGAAGCGACGACGAATATCGCATAGGATCGAATCACGCGCAGGATCAGCCGATCGTCCGTGTCGTGCATGTCATTCCTTCCTGGAAATGGTGGGCCGCTTACTTCGATCCGCCCCCACCCTCGTCCATGGTCGCTTCGAGCGCCTTCGCCATGCGCCGCAAAAACGGCATGCTGCGGTTGACGTCGACGATCTCTTCGCCGCCGGTGCCGCTGCCGAGCACCTTTTGTTTCTCGGCCTCGACGACGCCCGAGCGGACCATGCCGCCGAGATCTCCCAGGATCGGGCGGTTCTGCAGGCGGCCGCGGCGCTGCGCGTAGCGGATCTGCTTGTCCGCCTCTTCGGCGATACGGATCACCTTTTTCGTCCAGGGGGCCGGCTGGCTCAGGTCGAACACCAAACTTCGCGCATGGTCCATGCGATCAGCCAGCGCCTCGGCCGGCGAGATCGTCTGGTTGCGGTCCTCGGCGATGATGAAAAAGCCGATCAGCATCTCCTGCCACGTCTGCTCGCCAAACGTGACCCAGTGCGTGGGATCCGGGTTCGACTTGTTGCCGGCCGAATTGTCGTACTTTGCGCGGCAGATGAGCTTGGTGCCGGCGGGTATCTGCTTCGGCTCATCCAGGATGTATTCCAACTGCCAGTTGAAGTCGTACCGCGGCACGTTCAACAGCGTCTCGCGCGAGCCGTCGGGATAGTAGAAATCGTAACGGATCGACTTGCCCCGCACGTGCATGTGCGGGATCAGGCTCAACAGCGTCGCATCCTTGACGAACGTGTAGGTCGCTTCGGCCTTGTAGTCGGGATCGTTGGGCGGGATCTGGAACAGCACGTTGATCGCCTTTTCGGCCTTCACCTCGTGCGTTACTTCGCTCTCATTCACCAGTCGCAGGGCGATGCTCGTGGTGTCATCGCAGGGGGTGCCGTTCGGCGTGTAGTGCATCTGAAACACGATCTTCGACCCGGCCGGCAGACGCATCGCCATCGACTGCGGGTAGTGAATGCCGCGCAGGCCCGGCACATAGCCACCGATCAATTCGCCGGGATACACGGGCGGATAGATCGCCCCCGGCCGCACGACGAAGACCAGCACGTGATGCACGACGCCGCGGTTGCCCGGCCGCACGTCGACGTGCGAGACCCACCGATCCTCGGTCCAGCCGGGATCGACCGTGTAATACTGGTAATCGACCACGCCATCGGCCGGCACGTGGAAGGGCTCCTCGCTCATCGGAATGATGAGTTCCTCGCCACTCAGTTCCGCGACTCGCTCGGGCACGCGGGCGATCGCCTCGCCGGGGCCGTGCGGCGCGCCATCGGCCACCCACTGCGCGATCAGGTGCTTCTCTTCGTCGGTCAGGCGATTCTCGTTCGCGTATTTCACGTGCGCCGATTCGCTAGCGAACCAGGGGGGCATGCGACCGGCGTCGACCGCCTCGACGATCGTCTCACCCCAGGCGACGGCATCGTCGTAGTCGACGAGCGAGAAAGGAGCGATCTCGCCCGAGCGATGGCACTCGACGCAACGGTTCGACATGATGCCGGCGATCTGGCCGGTCCACGTCACCTCGCCCACGGGCTCGGCCTTGCGCTCGCGGCCGATCAAGCAGCCTGAAACCACCAGCGCCGGCTCGCTCACCCCCTTGCCGGCCAGCAGTTCATCGAGCGCGATGGCCAGGTCGCGGCGTCCGACCCTGGGCTTTTGCGCGCCGACCTGGAACTGATCGTCGATGCGGCCGTGGTAGCGGACCACGCGCTCGCGATCGAGCACGAAGACTTCGGGCGTGCGTTTGGCGCCGAAGAGGTCGGCCACCTTACCGTCGGCATCGATCAGCAGGGGGAACTTTACCTTGAGCTGCTGGGCAAAGTCGGCCAACTCGGCTGGCGTGTCCTGCACGTTCGCATCAATGGCGACCAGTTGCACACCTTGCGCGCGATAGTCGGCTGCCAGTTGCTCGAGCCGCGGCGTGTAGAGCCGCACCAGGGGACACTCGGTCCCCACAAAGGCGACGACGACGAGCCTGGCGTCGGAGAATTCGTCCAGACGACGCATCTTTCCGCTCGCATCGGGCAGGCTGAAGTCCGACACTTGCCGACCGACGGAATTCGTCTCTGGCGCGTCGGTCGACTTCAGCTCGGGAAGGACAATCGCCTCGGGCTCGGCCGGCGACGCAGGCGTGCCAGCCGGAAGTTCTTCGACCAAACCAGGCGGATTGCCAACGGCTAGGTCCGAGCCAACCAACAAGAGCCCGACCACCGCAACGGCCAACAGTCCGGCCGATAGCAGCTTCGCAAAGTTGCAACGCATGGCAGATTTCACTCCCGATTGATCCGGGGGGGCAGAGTCTCCCAGAGAGTTACCGCGGAGCGGCAAATCTTGCCAACATTTTACCGGCCGGAGTGGCAGAAACCCAATCGTCGCAATCTCCGCCGGAAATCGACCACCTCAAAGACCTTGCGCCTTCGCGCCTTGGCGTCCAACGGATTTACCGCGAAGAAAGAAGATGCCGAGTCCCAGATTGGTATTGGCCACTACCTGCTCGCCTGCTTGTCCGTGGCGGGCTCTATCTCCACGGACTTCTCCAGCGGCGCCAGCGTTTGATAAACCCCGAACATCATCTCTTCCCACGTCTGCTCGCCGAAGCGGACTTCCTTTGTGGGATCGGGGTTGTTTGGATTGTCGGTCGAGTTGTCGAACTCGGCGTAGCAGTGGAGCCGACTCCCCTTGGGGATCAATCGCGGCTCGACCAGATCGTAACGCAACTGCCAGTTGAAGTCGTACCGCGGCACATCGAGCAGTATCTCGCGCGTACCGTCCGCGTGCTCTAACTCGAAGCGAAACGCCTTGCCACGCACGTGCATGTGGGGCGTGAGATTCAACAGCAGCGTATCGCGGCGGAAGCGACGATCGGCCGTCAGCTTGTAGCTCGACTCGCCCGGCGGAATGCGGATGCCCAGGTTGCCGGTGATCTCGTTCTTCACCTCGCGCTCGACCGTGGCCGGATCGGCGAACTTGATTCCCACATAGCTGAGATCCTGCTGCTCGACGCCGATCGGCGTGTAGTGCATCTGGATGATGATCTTCGAGCCGGCCGGCACGCGCAGCGCCGTGCCGGGGGGAAAGACAAAGGGGGGCGTGCCGGGGGCATAGCCGGCAATCTGATTCGCCACCTGGCTCATCTGTCGATCGCCCCCCGGCGGCACGAAGTAGACCGAGTGATGATGAACGACCGCATGATTGCCCGGCCGCGCCTCGGCCGCCTGGATCCACTTATCCTCGCTAAAGCCGGGATCGAGCGTGTAGTTCTGATAGTCGACCACTCCCGTCGCTGGCACGGTAAAAGGCTCGTCGGCCATCATCAGCACCAGGTCGGGCTGCTCCATCCGCCAGCCCGAGACGAACTTCGGCGGCGGGGGGGCATCGCGGGCATCTCCTTCCGGCGCTCCATTTTTAATCCAAGTCAGTAGCGTGGCGCGATCCTCGTCGCTCAGTCGGCAGTCGTTCTTGAACTGGCCATACTTCGGGTCGGCGAACCAGGGGGGCATGCGGTTCTGTTGAACGACCTCGGCAATCATCGGCGCCCAACCGGCCACTTCGTCGTAGCTCGTCAGAGGGAAGGGGCCCACCTCGCCCGGGCGATGGCACTCGACGCAATGGCCCGCCAGGATGCGCGACACCTGCTGATGATACGTCACGGCGCCATGCGGCTCGACCTTGGGCGATCGTCCGATCAAGCAACCGGCCGGATCGGTCGTTGCCAGACGGACCGGCTTGTTCGCCAGCGCGTCTTCCAGCGCTTCGGCCAGATCGCGGCGTACCGGCTGCAGGCGTTTGAAACCGACGCCGTATTGATCGTCGATGCGTCCCTGGTAAACCACGCGTCGCTGGCGATCGAGCACGAACACCTCAGGCGTGCGCGTGGCGCCGAATTGGTCCGCTACCGTGTGATGGGCATCTTTCAACAGCGGGAACTCGACGTGATGCTGCCGAGCGAATTGGCCGAGCGCGGTGATCGAATCCTGCCGATTCGCATTCACGCCGATGAACTGCACCCCGCGCGGAGCGAACTCGTCCGACAATTCGACCAGCCGCTGGGCATAATGCTTCACCAGCGGACAATCGATCCCCAGAAAGACCACCGCCACGACCGGGCGATTCGCGAAGTCCCCCAACCGATGCGATCGGGCATACTGGTCGGGCAACTCGAAATCGGCGATTTGCTTCCCAAGCGCCGGGACGGCAGGCGTGGCAGCTTCACCGCCGACGGCCCCCTCGGCCGATAGGGAACAGGCACAGATCAGCAATAACAGCAGCAAGACCACTCGCTTGATCGGTAATGGCATGACGGGCTTCCCTTCGATAGTTTGCTGTTGTGAACGCAGGCGTTCCGTTGCTCGCGTTCAAAGTTTTCCTGCCGGTCGAATGCCTGTTCCCTCGATCTGCCGAGCAGAGTCTCCCAAATCATTGCGCATGGCATCCGCCAGTTCCGAGAGGCGGGCCACAACTTCGGGATACTCTTCCTTGACGTTGCGCGTTTCCCCCGGATCGGCCTCGATATCGAACAACGACAGTTCGATCTGCGCCTGCTGGTAGCGTGTCGGGTTGCCGCCGGTGCCCCCCGGTTCGTCGGCCAGGGTGCGATACTCGTGCGGAAAGTGCAGCTTCCATTTCCCTTGCCGCACCGCCTGCAGTTCGTTCCCCCAGTAGAAGTAATAGGCTTCGTGGGGCGATTTCGCATCCGGTTCGCCCGCCACCAGCGGCCAGATGCTGCGACCATCGATCTTGTGCCGAGGCAGCTTGGCGCCGATCACTTGTGCCACGGTCGGCAAAATATCGATCGTCATGGCCGGAGTGTCGCACCTGGTATCGGCGGGGATCTTGCCGGGCCACCACATGATCGTCGGCTCGCGGCACCCCCCGTCGAACATCGTTCCCTTTCCCTCGCGCAGCGGGGCGGCCGACCCCGCGTGATCGCCGTAGCTGAGCCACGGTCCGTTGTCGGCGGTGAAGACGACCAGCGTGTTCTCGGCCAAGTTCAAGCGACGCAGCGTGTCGAGGACCTGTCCCACCGACCAATCGACCTCCATGACGACATCGCCGAATAATCCCCGCTCGGACTTGCCGCGAAACTTATCCGATACGTACAGCGGCACGTGTACCATCGAGTGGGGCAGGTAGAGAAAGAAAGGGCGATCCTGATTGGTCTCGATAAAGCGAACCGCGCGCTCCGTGTATTGCGTGGTGAGCTGCTCCTGGTCTTTCGCCGTGACCTTCGGATTGAGGATCGCGTTCTTTTCGATCAGCGGCAGGTCGGGCCAGCGTTCGAGTCGTTCTGCTTCCGGCAGGTGCATGACCTCTGGATGGTAGGGCCACATGTCGTTCGAATAGGGCAGACCGAAGTAATCGTCGAAGCCATGCTGCAGTGGCAGGAATTTCTCGTGGTGCCCCAGGTGCCACTTGCCGTAACAGGCCGTGGCGTAACCGCGCTGCTTGCAGATCTCGGCCAGCGTCACCTCGTCGGCGTTGATGCCATGCCGGGCATGGGGCCCGAGCGCCCCCAGGATGCCTACGCGCACGTTGTAGCAACCGGTCATGAGCGCCGCGCGCGAGGCCGAACAGACCGCCTGGGAGACATAGAAGTTCGTAAACCTGCGCCCCTCGTGGGCCATGCGATCGAGGTTGGGCGTGGGATAGCCCTTCGCGCCGAAGGGACCAATGTCGGCGTAGCCCATGTCGTCGATGAAGATGACAACGACGTTGGGCGGACGTTCGCTCGTGTGTGCGGCCGCTGCCTGACGCGCAACCAAGGTGAACGCGAATACGATCAGACAGGCGGCAAATACTCGTCGACGTAGCATGTTCTTGGCGACTGCGGCCGGTGGGGGCAGGGACCTCGCAAAACGGCCCCCAGTATACGACGCCCGGCAGCCCGGGCGTTAGCGCGATTCGCGTCGCCGCCAGGCCCGCTCACGGGCGGCCGGGCTCGTCGTCGAGATCGTCGAAGTGGCCGGGGGGAAAAGGCCCGAGCGAGTTCTCCTCGCGCGGGGCAGACTCGCCGAATCCCATCTGATCGAGCCAGTATTTCACCTGCGAATCGACCTGCGGCATGGCCGGTTTTCCCGCCGACTCGCGCGGATCGGGCGCTCGGCGTGCCGCGCGGCGAGCCACCATCTGGGCATACCAGCGGTCGCTGTCGATCGCTTGTCCCTTGCGGCGCCGCGCCGCGCGATGCAGCCGATGATCGCTCGATACGACGAGCAGCCGCTTCGGCACGGAATCGAGACGAATCAACTCCTCGATCAACTCGTCCGCCTCGCCGTGGTCGGCTGCGAATCGGACGCGCAACCCGCGATGCACGAACGAATCGCTCACGGCCAGCGGGGGACGCTCGTTGGCGTCGAAGACGACGACCGCCCGGGCCAACTCGTCGACCTCGAGCGATTCGACGATGAAATTCAACAGGGCCCGGCGTGAGCGTTCGAGCCCACCGGGTCCGACGCCGCTGCCGACGATGCCAGCCGCATGCATCAGGTTGTAGCCATCGATCAGAAGAGTCATGGCAACGCCCGGTCTCGTTCTCAACTCACCGAGTCGTTCGCTGCGCCACCCAAGGCCAACAGGCTGCCCTGGCGCGTCCCTCCGACCGATGACACTCAGGCGGTGTACTTCACGCGGCCATCCACGATCACCGTGGTGGCGCGGCCGTGCAGCCCCCAACCGCCGAACGGCGTGTTGGCGCTCTTCGACTTGAAGCGGCGCGGGTCGACCGTCCAACGCGCGGCCGGATCGATGATCGTCACGTCGGCATCGGCGCCGACGCGCAATGTGCCCTTGTCGATGCCGAGGATGCGGGCCGGGTTGATCGTCAGCTTGGCCAGCGCCGCCGGCCAGTCGAGATGCCCCGGCTCGATCAGGTTCGTAATCACCAGTGACAGGGCCGTCTCGAGGCCGACGATGCCGAACGGGGCGCGATCGAGTTCCTGCATCTTCTTCTCGCGCGCGTGGGGCGCGTGATCGGTGCAGATGACGTCGATCGTGCCATCGACGAGCCCCGCGATGCAGGCCTCCACATCCGACTGTGCCCGTAGCGGCGGACTCATCTTGAAATTCGAATCGAACGTTCGCAGGCACTCGTCGGTCAAGGTGAAGTGGTGGGGGCAGACCTCGGTCGTCACGCGCACGCCGCGACGTTTCGCGCGGCGGACGATCTCGACGCTGCCGGCGGTCGAAATGTGCATGATGTGCAGTTTGCCGCCGGTGGCCTCGGCCAGCACGATGTCGCGGCCGGTCATGACGTCTTCGGCGGCCGAGGGCATGCCGGCCAAGCCGAGGATCATCGACACGAGCCCCTCGTGCATCACGCCCCCTTCGGTCAACTCGCGGACCTCGGCGTGGTTCAGCACCGGCTTGTCGAACATCGAGCAGTACTCGAACGCGCGGCGCATCAACTCCGGATCGTAGACCGGGGCGCCGTCGTCCGAGAAGCCCACGGCGCCGGCGCGGACCAGTTGCCCGATCTCGGCCAGTTCCTTGCCTTCGCGATTCTTGCTCACGCAGGCCACGACAAAGACGTGGCAGTTATCGGCCCGCGCCGCCTGGTGCTGCACGAACTCGACCGTGCCTTGGGTATCGATCGGCGGCTCGGTGTTCGGAATGCAAGCGATCGAGGTGAAGCCGCCCGCCAGCGCGGCGGCCGTGCCGGTGGCGATCGTCTCATCCTCTTCGCGTCCCGGTTCGCGCAAGTGAACGTGCATGTCGATCAGGCCGGGCGAAACGATCTTGTCTCGCGCGTCGATGATCTGATCCTGCCCGTTGGGCGAGACGTCGTAGCCGGCGATGCGGCCATCCTCGATCAACAGATTCGTCACGCGATCGAGATTCTGGCTGGGATCGATCACCCGGCCGTCGCGGATCAAAATACTGGGCATGCCTTTGCTCTTCGTCTAGCGGCCGTCGCGGACTCCCGCCAGCAGCCATAAGACCGCCATGCGGACCGCAACCCCGTTGGTTACCTGCTCGAGGATGACCGAGTGGGGACCATCGGCCACCTCGGGCGTGACCTCGACGCCACGATTGATGGGACCGGGCGCGAGAATGAGAATGTCGTCCTTGGCCTTCGCCAACCGCTCTTTGTTCATGGCGTAGAGCAACGCGTACTCACGGACCGACGGGAAGGGGCGCGTCACCTGCCGCTCGAATTGAATCCGCAGCAGGTTCACCACATCGCAACGGGGCAAAACCTCGTCGAAGTCGTGACAGACCTCGACCCCCAACTCCTCCCACTGTCGCGAAACGAGCGTGGCGGGCCCGCACAGAACCACGTGCGCGCCGAGCTTCTGCAGTCCCCAGATATTCGAGCGTGCCGTGCGGCTGTGCTGGATGTCGCCCACCAGGGCCACGGTCAGCCCGCGCAAATCCCCTCGATGTTCGCGAATCGTGAGAATGTCGAGCAGCGCCTGCGTCGGATGCTCGTGCGGTCCATCCCCCGCGTTTACCACCGAGCACTCGATGTTCTGGGCCAGCAGGTGGGGCGTGCCGGGCGTGCGGTGGCGCACGACGATGATATCGACCCCCATGGCCTCGATATTCTTGGCCGTGTCGATAAAGGTCTCTCCCTTCGACAGGCTGCTCCCCGCGCCCGAGAAATCGACCGTATCGGCGCTCAAACGCCGGGCAGCCAGCGAAAAGCTGGTCCGCGTGCGGGTCGAGTTCTCGAAGAACAGGTTCGCCACCGTATGCCCCACCAGGGCCGGAACCTTGTTCCGCGAGTCGCGGGCCACCTCTTTGAACTGGACCGCCGCGTCCAGAATGATCGTGATTTCCTCGGCCGAGAGGCTTTCGAGGCTCAAGAGATGGCGGCGCGTCCACGCCGCCGGGATCGCGCCCAGGTCGACCGTCTCGGTGCTCATGTGAGTTGCCGTCGAGGGTAGAGGAGAGGGAGATGCTGCTAGCATCGTGCCAGCAACCTCCGCGGTGATTCTACGGCATGCCACGGCGCGCGGAAAGTAGCCGTGAGATTCGCTCAGCCCATGCCGGCGTGCGTGGCACGGGCGTGCGTGGCACGAGGGCTAAAATCGCGTCGCTCGTTCACTTTCCATCGCAGGAAAAGCCTGCTGAAGCTTGCGTGGCAGGCGACGAAATTGCAGGTCCTCACAGACTGGCAGCACCCGCTCGGCGTCGCTCGAGCAATTCGCAAAGTGCTCCGATTGTGCTGCCCAGCCGCGCATCGGATCTTGCCCAGCAATCGGGCAAGGCCCGCGTGCAAATGTGAGGGATGCGTCAAAAAATGAATCTCCACGCACGACGTAAGTCGTTATTGCATCGGCAGGTGAGAAGCATTTTTCCTGGTCGTGCAAAATCACTGGCACGCGGGTTGCTATCTCTGCCACCGTCTGATGCCACTGCCCAATCGGTTGGCCTCGGACAAAACCGTAGTCCTTCGAGCCAGGCTGTCGTGCGTCAAGTTGAAGACCAGGGTTGCCCACGAGGCGCCGCTTCAACCACCGCCGGCAAGATCGGCAAGGCGAGTTTTGATTAGTCATTTCCTGGCGGCGCATACGGTAGCAGCGTGTGCGCGGCCACCACGATACGCAAGACGTTCGGCGTGTGCAGGTTTGGCAAGGCCTTCGAGGGTACCACGGACCGGCGGCATAGCTGGTTGGCTTCAACGGTTGCGCGGCGAGCCCCAGTCGTGCTCGCCGGTCCGTGGTGCCTGAGACGGCTCGACCTGAAAGAGGATCACACTCGCAAGGATGCGATGAGGCGAACGTCCCTGACCCGCTTTTTGGTTCACGCCTGAACCAGAAGGATGCCCCGACGGCTTGGGTGGGTGTACCGCCTGCCCCACCCAGGCCGGGGCATTTTTTTTCGCGCTCGTACCGATCTGAAACCGTTTTCCTGGCGCCGCGGCAATCGCCCAATGCAGGGTCGCTCGTCCCGGCGCACAACGTTCGCTCCGAAGCCCCTCGCTCACGCTTCGGGCGCGATGCGTTCGTCGTTCCTTGAATTCGTGTGAGTCGATTCGTCTGATCTGTTGCCTCGCGGAGAACGGAGTTCGCTGGTAGCGTCCTGCGGTTGAGTTCGCAGTGGCAGGCGGCTACCATCAGATGATGTTGTCCCCGAGGAGTCCGCGCAAATGAAGTTGATCATCGCCATTATCCAGCCGGCCCGGCTCGAAGCCGTGAAGGCCGCGCTCACCGAGGTCGAGGTGTTTCGCCTCACGGTGATGGACGTGCAGGGATTTGGCCGGCAGAAGGGGCACACCGAGGTCTATCGCGGCCACGAGTTCACCGTCAATCTGCTGCGCAAGGTGCAGTTGCAGATCGCCGTGAACGATAACTTCGTCGAGCCGACGATCGACGCGATCATCAAGGGAGGCCGCTCGGGGGAAAAGGGAGAGATCGGCGACGGCAAGATCTTCGTCCTGCCGCTCGACGACTGCATCCGTATCCGCACCGGCGAACGGGGATCGGAGGCCATCTAGCAAAACAAGAATCGCGGTCTCGATCGCGCCGCGATAGATTGTCGAAAACTACCCAAGGAAGGTGACTCCCGGTGACTCTCGCCCGGGCGAAAGTCAGGATGACTCGACATCGCCGAGCGGAACGCACACTTGCCCGCTCGGCGGTGTCGTTTTTGTATCCCCCAAGGATTTCGCCACAGATTTCGCCGATTTGATTCGCTTCGACGGGCAACTCTACGATTCCTGTGGCGTACTGCGCGGGAACCAGTAGCAGACCAGGATGCCGCCGAAGTAGAGGAACGTCAGCGGAATCGCCATCAGCAGCATGCTGTAAGGATCGGCCGGCGTCAGAATGGCCGACAGCACGAAGATCACCAGCACCGCGATGCGCCATTTCTCGAGATAGGCACGCACGGAGAAGATGCCGATCCGCTCGAGAAACAGCATCACCAGCGGCAGTTGGAAGCTGATGCCGAACCCCAGTGGCAACATCAGCACGAACGACATCCACTCGCTGATGCGCGGCTCGGGATCGATGCCCAGGCTGCGGTTGAAGCTGAACAGGAACTCGAGCACCGGCTGAAACACGGCGAAGAACGCGAGCGCCGCTCCGGCCAGGAATAACCCCAGGCTGAAGGGCAGAAAGACATGAACGTATTTCTTCTCGTGCGGGTAAAGGCCGGCCGCCACGAAGAGCCAGAGTTGATAGAAGACCCAGGGGCTCGAGATCACGATGCCCGTCACCAGCGCCGCCTTGATGTAGATGACGAAGGCCTCCTGCGGATTGAAGCTGCTGGCCCGCAGGCGAGGATCGTCTTCGATCGAGCGCCACAGGTGGAGACGGATCAGGTCGGGATAGCTGGGCGCCACAAGCATTTGGGCCGCGTCGGTCGCATTGCCGCCAAATGATTCTTCAAACACCAGGCGGTTTAGTCGCTGCACGTCGAGCGGCTTGAGGACATCGAACCGGGCCACGAGCAATTTTGCCTCCGGCATCAGCTTCACGCCGGCAAACTGCTCGGGCACGAAGAATCCGTGCTGCGCGAGAACTCTGGTCAACGACCTGGCCAGCGTGTCTCGCTCCTCGTCGCTCACTTTGCCGCTCTTGGCGATCGATTCGACCAGCGCGCGACCGCGCTCGTCGAACAACTCCCACACGCGATGACCGGGCCCCGGCTGCGAGCTGCCACCGCCGGCCACGATCGCCCTGGCCAGCTCGACCGGCTTGAGCAGGTCGGCAGAGGAGATCCCGACGGGACCCGTGATGCTCAGCGGATGCCCCGGCCGATTGCGGGGAATCTCGATACCCCCCATGACCTGCGGATAAGCATCGCGCAGGGCCCCCATGACCTCGCGGGGCTCGATATAGAACTCGTCAAAAATCAGATTCTCGTTCGTGACGAGTTGCTCGACGTCCGCCTCGGTCCAACTACCGACCGGTACGTCCCCCGGTTGCTTGTATTCCGCGGCGCGCGTGCCGATCTCGCTGACCGCGTCGTCGCGCTGGATTTGCTTGTAATACTGCTGCAGGGCATGCTCGAGTGGCGTCTGGATAAAGGCCACCACGCGGTCGCCATACCACAGCCCAATACCGAAGCCGATCACCAATCCGATCAGCGCCCGAAAGAGACAGATGCGCAACTCTTCGAGGTGCTCCCCGAAGGTCATCGTCGTCTCTTGAAAGAGATCTTCGTCGTACTTGCGAGCCATAGCCAGGTACGCCTATACGCGCGGCGGAAACGAATGGGGAAGGCCGGCGCCGACGCCGCGAACACTTCCTGCATGCGGCGTGACCAGCTAGGCGGGCCCCGCGAGCGGTGCTCATCGCTGCCGCGGAGCGAAATGACAGACAGCTACTCTGTCTAGGCACCAGTATATCAGGAGCCGAACCGCCCGCAATGTCGCGGTTTCTCGGGCAAAACGTCGCTTCTCATCCCCCTGGGAGCCCGGCCCGGCAGCGCGAGGCTACGCCAGCGTCTCGAGCCGGCCATCGTTGAGCTCCAATCGCCGGGAAATGCGTTCGGCCAGTTCCTGGCTGTGCGTCACGATCACCGTGAGCGTCTGTTCGTCGCGTGCCACGTCGAGGAGCAACTGCCCCACCGTGGCCGCCGTCCGTCGGTCGAGATTTCCCGTCGGCTCATCCGCCAGCAACAGGGCAGGGCGGCGCAACAACGCCCGAGCGATCGCCACGCGCTGGCGTTCTCCCCCGGAAAGCTCGGCCGGGCGATGCTCGCGCCGCGTGGCCAACCCGACGCGTTCGAGGAGGGACTCGGCCCGCTGCACATCCTCCGGAGCGGCGCCCCCTTCGGCCAGCGTCGGCACGAGCACATTCTCGAGCACGTTGCACTGCGGCAGCAGGTGATGGTCTTGAAACACGAAGCCGACCCGTCGATTGCGAAAGTGCGCCAGGCGGGGCTCGTCGAGCGTGAAAGGGTCCTCGTCGTCGAGCCGGACTTGTCCGGCAGTCGGCCGCTCGAGCGTCCCCAGGATGTGCAGCAGCGTGCTCTTGCCCGAGCCGCTAGGACCCAGAATCGCCAGGCTTTCGCCCGTGCCGAGCGAAAACGAGGCATCGCGCAGCACGACGAGCGGCTCGGCCCGCGTGGGATACTCTTTGGCGACATGTTCGACGATGAGCTGCGGCATGGCGTGGCGATAATCTACTCGCTGGGCGCCCGCGCCGCAGCCCCTCGTTCGTCCGCGCGCGGCACGCCGAATTTGGCGGCGATGGCCTCGGGAATGGCAATACCGCGCGGGGTGCCGTCGGGCAGGATACGGCAGCAGACCGACGTGAGCGAGCCTTCCGCCACGGGGCGCCCGGCGTGCGTGAATCCAAAGCGATACGTCACGCTCTTGCTTCCCAATCGAACCACTTCGAGCAAGATGTCGATTTCGTCTTCGAACCGCACGGCGCCGATATAGCGGCAATCGACCGAAACACGAGGCCAGCTCATCGGCCCCTCGGCGTCGTGCATCAGCACGCTCAACCCCAGCGAGCGGAGATACTCGTGCTCGACTTCCTCCATGTAGCGGAAGAACGCCGTGAAGTGCGCGATCTGGGCGGCATCGGTGTCGTGCCACTCCACCAGGCGTTTGCTGCGATAGGTGTCTGCCATCAACGTGTCTCCGCGGCTGTCTGTGAGGTGCGAGAGGGTGATCCGGCGCTCCCCGCGACCACCAGACGATAGAATTCCAGGGTGCGCGCCGCCATGACATCGTCGTTGTAGCGTTCGCGCACGGCCGCCTGGCCAGCCAGCCCATCGCGCGTGGCCCGGACGCGATCGCGCACATAGATCGCCAACTGCTCCGCCAGCGAACCAGGGTCGAGCGGTTGATGCAACAGGCCTCCTTGCGTGTCGGCCACCAGTTCGGGAAATGTCCCATGCGCCGGCAAGACGACGGGCACCGCGTTCGCCAGGGCCTCGAGAATCGACAGCCCCTTGCTCTCGCGATAGACCGTGGGCACGCTCATCACATCGAGCGATTGCAGAAACTCGATCTTGCCGCGCCGATCGACTTCGCCCACGTACTCGAAGCGATCGGCCAACCCTAGCTCGGCGATGCGTGCCTGGAGGGCCGCCAGGTAGGCGCGGTCTCCCTCGCCCAAGTAGCCCGCTACCCGCAAACGCACGGGGGGCAAGGTGGCATCGTCGCACAAGCGGTGAAACGCCTCGACGAGCAGGTGCAGGCCCTTTTCCGGACAGATACGCGCCAGATAGCCGATCGTGCGGACGGCCCCCTCTTCGCGCGCGGCGCGCGTCCCATGCCCGTCGAGCTTCAGCCCGTGCGGAATCACGTGGATCCGCTCGCGCGGAATATCGGCATAGTCGGCCATGAAATCGGCGAAGTAGCGATTGAGCGCAACGAAGGCGGCGACGTCGCGCACTCGTTCGCGCAACACCTGCCGGGCCTCGGTGTAGTGGGGCTCGATCAATTGCTCGAGAAAGATGTCCTCGCCCGACAGCGTACACGCCACGGGTACGCCCAACTGCGATTGCAGCTCGCGAGCCATGCCCACGAGCATCGAATTCGAGAGATGAATCACATCGGGACGCACCTGGTGGCGCAGCCAGTCGATGAGCTTGTCGAGCTCCTTGCGCTGGCGTCCTTCCTCGCCGCGGAGCATGGAGACGGTCAGATCGCCCAGTTCCTGCGGTTTGGTGCTCGCGGCGCGCGACGTGAGCCACTTGATCAGCCCGGGCGAATCGAGCCAGCGATCGAGAAACCAGGGCGTGTGGCGGAACAGGGCGGACTTCTGCTGCAGATAGACGTTGATGCCGCCGTAGAAGACGCGCGGTTCGCTGACGTTTTCTTCGTCGGTGCGAAGGGGCGTGTAGGTCGGCACCAGCAGCACGTCGGCGCCACGGAGGCGCAAGGCCGCCGCCAGCGTGTTGTCGTGCAAACAACTGCCGCAGAACATGTTGGCGGCGCCGGCAGCAAGATAAACGATGCGCATCGACCGTTCCGCACGTGGATACCCAGCGGCCCCCCTTGGCCGCTTCGCCCGATTGTAATCTGCCTACTCGGGCGAGACGATCTCGAGCAGTTCGATCGCCGGTTCACCATCGACATCGATCATCGCCGTGCGACCGTAGGTCACTTCGTCGGGCGACATGCCGAAATGGCGGCACAACTCCTCGCCGGCACCGACGCGCAACAGCGACGATAAACGCACGGCCCGCAACACGCCGTGCTCGATCAAAATCCGCCCCAACGGCATCTGCTGGCTCTCGACCGCCTGGCGAACGGCCGGACCGAGGCAATTGAGCCTGATCCGCATGATGCCAAACTGCACGACCCGCCGATCGGTCTCGCGGACGAGTAAGATCTTGCGGGCGTAATGAGTGGGGGTCTGCTGCAACTCGAGTACCCGCACCTGAACGTGACAGCCGTGATGCACCTCGACCGTAACGGTCATGTGATGCTCGTGGTCGAGCAACGTGCGATAGACCGAAGGCATCTCGTCGGACGAGATTTCGGCAAACGAGCCCAGTTGCTCGGGCCGGTTGAAAAACAGACCGACGAGCGTATCGAGATCGGGCGTGAGGGGCTGGGCGGGATTCAAGATCCCCCTCCGGGCTCTATTCCGAGGCGCTCTGGCGAGCACCGGGCCTCAACGTGCGACAGGGCGCACGACGTTCTCACGGGCGTGAGCTTTTTCGAGCAGGGCGGGTGAGGATACGGACATCGTGGGACGCGGTTCGGCCGGCGTTTCGTGCTGACTGACCGCTCGTCCCAAGGCCGACACGACAAAAATGCGGGGATAAAGCTTCTCGTAGTACCAGAGTTTAGCAAAAAAGTGACCGATCGGCGAGCCGTTCAAGTGCTGCCCGCCTTCGACTGCCGCGGTAAGCCACTCGAGGCCGCGCTCGAGTGCGGCTATCGTGGCCGCGGTACTCGGCGCGGCGAGCAATGCTTCGACGACGGCGGCCGTTTCTTCCACGCTCGAACGACGCCGCGGCTTGCCGTTGCCGGTGGTCTCGATGGAACCACCCCAGCCGCCATCGGCGTTCTGGTGCGACACGAGCCACGCGATGCCGCGCTCGGCCGCCTTGTCGGTCCACCGTTGCAGGTCGCGATAGGCCAACAGCACGCGAGCCGTACCGTAGTAGGGATTCGCCTCGCCGGCCTCATCCTGGTTGCCATACCACAATGGCAACCAACTGCCATCCTCGCGCTGATTGGTCGCCAGAAACGCCATGCCGCGTTGAATGCTCAGCCGGACGCGGGCCTCACGGGCCGTACTCACGCCATTGACACCCACATTGGCAGGCTTGGTGCGCGATGGGGAATGCGCGGGAGCATACCCCACGCGCGAGGTGAGCTCGTAGCGACCATTCGTCGTGCCATTCGCCAGACGTCCCACCGCCGGCGCGCTCTGATTCTCCGAGGGCAAATCGAGACGGTGCTGCCAGGCGGCCAGCGCCCGCACCGTGTGGGCCGTGATATCGGCGCCGCTGCGATCGGCGGGCAATCGGCTCCAGCCTCGCGCAAAGACGGGAAAACCACCGTCGGCCTGCTGTAGAGCGAGCAACCAATCGACGCCCTGCAATGCCGCTGCTCCAATACGAGCCTCGTCGGGACAACCGCCGGGAGCAATCCAGCGTTCGAGCGCGAGAAGTGCAGCGGGCGTATCATCGGCATCGGGAACCGCGCCGGGACGATCGTTCCACCCCCAGCCTCCTGCCGCCGCGCCAGTCACGGGATGCACGTCGTGCTGTTGGCAAGCCAGGAGCCAATCGAGGCACTCGTGTTGCTGCAGATCTTCGCCGCCAGCGGCCAGGGCCGAAAGCGATAGTGACGTGGTCCAGGTCGAAAGATTCGGCTCGATCGGCCACGATCCGTCCGGTCGCACCGTCGCCAGCAGAAACTCGACGCCGCGGTGAACGACGGGATGACAGGCCCGATGCATCGCCGCCAGGCTCATCACCACGAAGCTCGTCAGCGGGGTGCCTTCCAAAAAGCTGCCGTTGGCGGCCTGCATTCGTTCGATCTGCGCCAAACTCTTCTCGATCGCGGCACGTCGCACGGCGCGGGCGATGGGATTGCGCGGCTTCTCGAAGAAGAAGCGTGCCTGTCCCGTGGCCACCAGCGCCGGCACGGCATAGCTCGTCACCGAACGCTGCGCGAAGCGCGAGGCCCACGGCGGCAGACAGGTCAATTCAAAGGGGAGAGAGGGGACCTCGCGCCAGGGCAACAGCCCCGCCAAGGCGCAGTTCGTCAGGATCGGCACCAGGAAGGCCTTGTCGCGGCCGGCCTGTTTCTTGAGCGCGGCGACACCGCCGGCGCGCTTGACATATTCGGCGGCGCGCGCCAGGGCATCGGTGTGCTTCGAGGGGACACCCGTCAGATGGAACGCGGCCCGCACCAGCATCGTGGTGGCCAGGTTCGAACGGCTGCGATCGGTGTCGCCCCAGCCACCATCGGCATTCTGGTGGGCAATGAGCCAACGCAAACCGGCGACGATCAACTCGCTGTAGCGGGCTTCGAGCGCCTCGTTGGCGAAGCAGCCACTGCGAGCATCGGTCTCGCCGTGCCGCTCGACCAGGGCCAGGGCGCTGACGGCGGTGGCGGTGGCGAGCGCGGAACTGGACAGCTCTCCGGTCCAATGCCCGGAAGGGTCACAGGCCTCGAGCAAATCGCGACGCGCCTGCTCGAAGGCCCGCATCAAACGCTGAAATTCGACCATCGAAGCTCGCGGAAAAGCGACGACGTGCGGTCGGCCGGCGGACCCGAGTCGAAGTTCGCTTCGCCTCGCAGGGTCCACGCCTCGTGGCGGACCGTGACGTGAGTGTGGTGGCTCGTTCGCAGCGCGGCTAGGCGCGCGAGCCATGAACCGCATTTAGTCTAGGCACGCCCTGGCAAACTGTCGAGCGGCTGGGACAAGAATTGGTCCGCTGGGCTGTCCGACCGGCGCGTCAAAGTCGCTCGCTACGGCCGAGCCGATGCGGACGGCAAAGTCGCAAGTGCAATCCACACGGTTAGTTGGACAATCTCAGAGGGGGCACTGGTTCGGCCCATGCTGAGGAAGTAGAAGGTCAGAAGTAGGTGCCACTGCGTGCCCCGCAGATTCCCACTTCAAATCCAATTTGCTACGTATATCGCACTCCCTGATGCTCCGGCTCGAAGAAGGCCGGCAGCAGACCGTCGACGCGCAATAGGCCGGCCCGGGTCAGTGTGATCGCATCTCCCTCGATCGTGACGATCCCCTCTTCGACGTACTGCTGCCACACGTCGGACCACTCTTCGAGAATCTCGACGCCGAACTTGCGGCGGAAGTAACCGGCGTCGAGGCGGCCGGTCTTCAACTGCAGGATCAACTCGCGGACGAGCAGTTGGTGCCGCGTGGGCCGCATGCCGCGCCACAAGGGCAAGCGTCCCGCTTCGAGCTCGCCGAGGTACTGCCCCCACTCGGCCAGATTCTGATAGTGTACGCCCGAGGCATGCCCAAAGCTGGCCACGCCGGTGGCAAGCAGATCGGAGCCGCGCCAGAGATTGTCGCGATAGCTGAAGTTCACGCGGCTCTTGTCGCGCACCAGGGTGTAGGCGCTCGAGATCGAATAGCCAGCGGCCATCAACTCGTCGTAGGCGTAGTTGAGCCACTCGCGCTTCATCGGCCAATCGGCCACGGGACTCTGCGCCCCGGCGGTGAGCATGTCGCGCGAGTAGACCGTGTTGAAGGGGAGCTCCATCTGGTAGATGGTCACGCTGTCGGGGAGAAACTCGATCGTGCGGCGAATGGTTTCCTGCCAGGAGGCGGTCGTTTCGCCCACCATGCCCGAGATGAGGTCGATGTTCGTATTGGGAAAATCGACCGAGCGGATCCAATCCCAGGCCTTGTGGATTTCGCTCGAAAGATGCGCGCGACCGTTTTCCTCGAGTACTTTATCGTTGAAGTTCTCGACGCCGAGGCTCAGCCGCGTGACGCCCAGTTCGCGCAGCGTTTGCAACTTGGGGAGCGAGAGCGTGCCCGGCTCGCACTCGAAGGTGACCTCTTCAGCGTGATCCCAGCGAATATTGGCCCGCAGACGATCGACGAGGCTCGTCAATTGCCTGGCGCTGAGAAACGAGGGGGTGCCGCCGCCGAAATAGACGAAGCGGAAGGGGCGCTGGCCCATGATCGCCAACCGGCTCACGAGCTCGATCTCGCGCGACAGGGCCGAGACGTAACGTTCGACGTCTTGCGAGTTCTTGTCCGTATAGACCCGAAAATAGCAGAACTTGCAGCGTTTGCGGCAGAACGGAATGTGCAGGTACAGCCCCAGCGGCACGTCAGCCGGGGGGGAATCGAGCGTGCGGCGGACCTCGCCCACCTCTTCCGTCTTCCACTGCGAAAAGGGGGGGTAGTTCGAAATGAAGTAGCTGCCGACTTCGGTTTTGGTCGCTTCGGTCGTCATGGAGTCTTTTCTCCTGGCGCCCGCTTGCCAAAGCAGAACAGCACGCCGTCGTCGTTGCCGATGACGAGCTTGCCTTGAGCGATGGCTGGCGAGGCAATGAATCCGCCCCCGGCTTCGTACTCCCAGGTCACCTCGCCCGACTTCAAATCGAGGCCGTAAATGCGTCCATCGGCGCTGCCGATATAGGCTCGCTGGCCGGCAATCACCGGCGAACCATCGATGCGTCCCTTGGAAGCGAACTTCCACTTCGGCTCGCCGCGCTGCGGGTCGAAGGCGTGTACGCGTTTGTCGCGGCTGCCGACCACGACGATGTCATCCGCCAGCGCCGCCGACGAACGAATCGGCAAACTATGCCCCGCGTCGTGATACTTCCACACGACTTCGCCCTTGCGCCAATCGATGCAGAAGAACATGCCCCCCTCGGTGCCAAAATAGACCCGATCGCCGCTGGCGGCCGGCGTGCAGCCTGTCTGCGCGTCGATCGGAACCTTCGACACCGCCTGGCCGGTGGTCAGGTCGATGACGTGCAGATGGCCATCGCAACCGGCGACAAACGCGCGGTCGTCGATGATCGTTGGCGAGCAGCGAATCTGGTCGTCGATCGTATGCTTCCAGATCTCGGCGCCGGTGACGGCGTCGAGGCAATAGAGCGTGGCGTCTTGCGAGCCGAACAACACATGGTCGGCGTGAAAGTTGGCGGCCCCGTCGATTTCGGCCCGCGCCTGCACCATCCACAACTTGCTGCCATCGGCGGCGTTCACGCAGTAGAACGCGCCATCCGCGTCTCCGACGTAAAGGCGTCCCTCGCGATACGAAGCAGCCGCGTAAAAGCCTAGCTCGGTGGGAAAGCGCCACTTTTCCTCGCCCGTGGCGAGATCGAACGCGTAGAGGTGGCCATCGAGCGAACCGACGTAAACCACGCCATCGACAATCGTCGCCGTCGCCTCGAACGAGGCGTCCGGGATCTCAAGTTTCCAGAGCAACTCGAGATCGCCCGACAGATCGTCCGACGAGACGCCCGTCGAGCGACTATCGCCGCGGAACAAAGGCCATGCCGTGGCGGGCGCGGCCCCATCGTCAGCTTCCGCGTTCGCCGAGGGCTTCGCGCCGGCAGCGGCGACGAGTGCTTCGCCGGTCGCTGGCAACGGATCGGCTGCGGCGTCCGGGTTCTCGGGAGGGGCGGATTCGGGCGGGACGTCCGCCGCAGGAACCGGCCTGACGGGCGCGTTGCCGGGGGGGGGCGCCACGGTGTCGGCCGCTGGCGCGGCGCTCGGGCCCGACTTCGCCGGGGCCGGGTGTTCCTGCTGCGCGCAACCGACGAACCCCAGCGCAAGGCACAACCACACGGTCAGCCGGGCGGCGGTTGGGCGATGGCGGCACATGAGGATCTCAGTAGGCGGCGCGGTAAAGTTCCAGCAGGTTCGCTTCATCTACCGTACGCGGATTGAATTGGCCGGTCCACTGCCGAGCGGCATCGGCGGCCAACTCGGGAAGCTCTTCGGCCGGGATACCCCAGTCGGAAAGTCGCGTGGGAATCTCGGCTTGCGAGGCCAGTCGCGTGACGAACTCGGCCAACCCATCGGCTCCCTGACGCGGCAACGGGGCGCCGTTGGTCGCGGGAGTACACTCGAGCAACTCGCGGTACGAATCCTGCACGACCGCCGCGTTGAAGCGAATCACGTGCGGCAACATGAGGGCCACGGCCTGACCGTGGACGACGCCATGCCGCGCCGTCAACGGATTCGCCAGCGCGTGCGCCGCGCCGAGCATCGAGTTCTCGATCGCCAGCCCCGCCAGGCAGGCCCCCCATTGCATGGCGCCGCGGGCGTCGAGATTGTCCGGTTCATCAAGCACGCGGACAAAGTTGGCTTCGAGCAATAACCACGCCTCGCGGCTGAGGGCCTGCGAAATGGGCGTGCGCCGGCGCGTGACGTACGTTTCGAGCGCGTGCGAAAGCGCGTCGATGCCCGTGTCGGCGGTCACGCGCGGCGGTTGCGTGACGGTGAGCGTCGGATCGAGAATCGCCACGCGACACGTTGCCCGGCGGTCGCCACAGGCCATTTTGACGTGGGTCGTGGCATCGGAGATGAGGGCGAACGATTGCGACTCGCTCCCCGTGCCGGCCGTCGTCGGCACGGCGATCATCGGCAACATCGGCCCGGTGGCCTTGCCGACGCCCCAATAGTCCTGCATGCGGCCGCCGCAGGAATAAAGGAAGTTCGTCCCCTTGGCGGTATCCATCGAGCTGCCCCCCCCCAGGCCAACGATCAGATCGGGCCGATATGCCCGTGCGACAGCGGTGGCCACATCCACCGTGTCGGTCGTCGGATTCTCGACCACCTGGTCGAACACCTGCACGTCGAGGCCCGCCCTGCGCAACGCATCGATGCCACGCGGGGCATGTCCGGCCGCCATGATGCCGGGATCGGTGACGAGCAGCACCCGAGTGGCGCCCAATTCGCGAGCGAGATCTCCCAACGAATCGACGCGCGCGGGTCCGAAGACGATCCGCGTACGGAGCTCGAAGTCGAACGGGATCATGCGACGTGCCGGGGGATGGAGCGGGGCAGGGGAGTGCGGGCGGGATCGCGCAGTTCGTAGCGGAGCGTCAACTTATAGGCTCGCACAGGCTGGCAGCCTGTGCCACTATTCTAGGTGATTTCCGATAATCGACGACGTTCTCTACTTCGCCGCGACGAGGGCCTCGACCTTCTTCGGCGGCACCTGGTACGCACGGGCGCGAAACAGGAATTCGACAATGTTGCCTTCGTGCGGCTGGAGCCAATCGAGCTTGATCGTCGGAATCGGCCCGATGTTCAAGCGATCGATGTGCGTGGCGTCGGTCAGTGCTTGCGCGAAGGCCGGATCTTCGGTAATCGCCGTGCCGACGAGCGTGGGGCCAATCGACTCGAGCATCTTGTCCTGCGGGCACTCGACCACGGTGACGAAGGGGAACATGTATTCCTTCGACACGATCGCCGCCGAGGGACTCTTGGCGTATGCCACCGTGGGACGCAGGTAGGAGGCTCGTTCGCGCTCGACGAGCCGTTCGCCGTAGGGAGCGGTCATGTGCTCGACCCCCTCTTCGCGCAGATCGGCCTCGATCGCCTTCCAGATGGCCGGACCGGCTCCGGGAATGGTAAATGCTGCGAGGCCGGCCTTTGGGTCTTCGGGGGGCAACGCCTCGACCGGGCCGATCCGCTTGGCCAGCGCCGCGGCGATCTCCTTCGCGTGGCGCGGAGCCCAGATGCTCGAGCAATTGATGCAGCCGCGTCCGCTGTTCAGATAGACGCTGTCGGCCATCAGGTCGATGAACTCTTCCCAGCGATCGACCACGTCTTCGCCAATCAAGATCTTGCTGAAGCCGGGACCGTGTACCTGCACGCGGGGGTCGCCCTTGTAACGATCGACCGTGGCGGTGCCGCCGAAGATCATCGACCGCGTGCAACTGGCGAGCACGGCGGCGCCGACGTCGGCGCCGCCGGGATAGATCGAGATCGCCTCAGCCGGAATGCCCGCCTCGGTGAACGCGGCGAACATGCGGTAGGGGGTCCACGGCTCTTGCGGTCCCGGCTTGAGCACCAGGCCAACCTGCATCGGGATCACGGGCAGCCACAGCGTATGCACGCCGGGCGAATTCGACGGCAGCACTAACCCGAGGACCGGCGCCTGCGCCTGATAGCTCACCACGACGCCACGCTGCTCGACTCCGTAACCGCGCGTCAGGATCGACAGGTCGAGTCCTCGCGTCAGGGCGTCGAGCATGCGATCCATGTTCGACAGCACGAAATGATTCTTCTGCATGTTCGCGGCGCACATGTGCTCGGGCAACCCGGTGCTGGCCGATTGTTGCCGCGCGAACTCCTGCGGGCTTTGCTGGCCATCGCCCAGTGGCAGCGTGCCGTTGAGATACAGATCGGCCGCCTTCTTCATGCGTTCGATCAGTTCTTCGCAGCGGAACTGACGCAAGGCGTCGCGCGCCTGTTGCGCCTTGCGCATATCGCGCTGCACGAGCCCACCGTTGGCTTGCCCCACTTTGGCGATCGGCTCGCCGGTGAGGAAGTGGTTGACCGTGTCGTTCTCGAGCGACTCGTAGGGTTTTCCCCAACGAATGACGGGGATATTCAGCACCGTGGTACTCCCACTCATGTCGTGGTTTTCGGCCCGCAAGTGGCACAGGCCGGCGGCCTGTGCCATTTTGAATTCCAGATTTAGGCTGCTTTGTTTCTTTAATACACGCCGACGGTGGTTGCCTCGGCCAGTACATGGAACGGCCGGACGCCGCTCACGCCGTCCCAGGGGTACTTCTCGTACGGCAACTCGCGTTCCCCCTCGTCGCGCTCGAGGAAGCCCGGCACGAAGAATTCCTTGGTCAGGGTGGTCAACTTCACGCGCCCCGTTTCGCCGTAGCCCACGGTGCGCGTGGCATCGTCGAAATCGACCACCTCGACCACGGCGCGTGGCTGCGGGGCATAGTAAGAAATCTTGAATCCGTCGGCCGCCGTGACCGGCTTCGAGCAGGCCAGTCCCATCAGCGTGTTGCCGTACGTCGGGGTCATGTAGACGCCGTCGAGCAGTTCCTCCGTGGCGAAGCGCGTCCACTGCGGGGTGAACTCGGTGCCCCCCGAGAAGATGCCGGTGATGCCACTCTCTTTGATGCTCGAGCCACGTTTCTCGAGCGCCATGGCGAGCGATTCGAGCAGCTTGGGCGTGGTGAACATGCAGCGAATATCGTGCCCGGCGCCCAGAATCGTGATCGCCTGATCGATGACGTGTTCCTTGTACGCCTCGAGGTGTTCCATCCAGCCCTTCTTGATGAGCTTGATGACCCAGCGCGGATCGAGATCCACGCAGAAGCAGATACCGCCGCGGAACTGGGCCAGATGTTCCACCGCCAGCCGCAAACGGCGGGGACCCGAGGGGCCGAGCATCAGCCAGTTCGCCCCCTTGGGAAAATGCTCGTCGGGGAGCGTCGCGCTGAACAGTTCGTAGTCGGTGCGGAAATCATCGACCGCCACCCGCGACTTCGGCACGCCCGTGGTGCCCCCCGTTTCGAAGACGTAGATCGGCCGATCGGCGAACGCCTGGGGCACCCAGCGCCGCACCGGACCGCCACGCAGCCACTCGTCCTCGAACAGATCGAACTTCTTCAGATCGTCGAACGACTTGACCTCCTTCAGCGGATCGAACTTGAGGCTCTTGGCCTTTTCGAGCCAGAAGGGGCAGCCGGTCGAGGGGTGAAAGTGCCACTGCACGATCTCGTACGTCTCGGCGTCGAGCTTCTCGCGGGCCGCACGAACCTTGGCCTGCAAATCGGCCGGCAAGGTCGCGTTACTCACACTCATGGGAACTCCAGGCGGGGCGGGCAGTTGAGAATTGTCTCAACCGTCGAAAATACCCGACCCGGCCTCCCACGACAACCAACCAGAGGCCGAGAGTTCCACGGCAAAACCGTTGACACGAGAAGCCCCAGTGCGCACGAGTTGCGCGAACTGGAATGCCGCCGAGTAATGGGGATGGACCTCTTCGCCAGGATAGCGTTCGAGAATCCGTCGATCATCCAATAGCAGAGGACGCCAATCGCGGACAGAGTGGCTAGGCGGGCACCGGCACGCTCGGCTTGACGCCTTCCGGCGTTTCGTCCGAGTTGATGTCGAACCACTCCTCCTTGAACTCCACCGGGCGGCGTTCGCGGATGGCGATGTTCGACGTGAGCGCGATCACCGCATCGGCCAGGGCCACCTTGGGATGGCACTTGGGCTGATTTTCGGGCGCGCGGTTGCGGATGCACCAGGCCCAATGCTCGATCTCCTCGGTGTAGCCGCGGCTGATCGGGCCATCGAGCGCCTTCTTGCCGGCCGAGGCGCCCGCCGGCGGCCCGCTCTGCGTCGTGTCGAGCTTCGGGCCGTCCTTGCCTTTGGCAACCTTGATGTTCGTCGACGTGTTCGAATCCTGGAACAGCAGGGCCTCCTGCTCGCGTTCGAGAATCAGGGTCCCCTTGGTCCCCATCACGACCTCGCCATAACCGCCGAAGCCGTTGCCGTTGATCGACGAGTAGGTGACCACGACCCGCTTGTTCAATCGCTCGGGATCTTTCTCGTCGTACTGCGGCGCGGGGAACTCGTACGTGCAATAGACGTGGTCTTCCGAATCGCGGTCGTGCGGGAAGATGTAGCGCCCCCCCACGGCCGAGACATTGAGCGGCATCACCTTCTTGCCATCTTCGCGCATGGCGCTGATGAAGATGCTCGCCGCGTCGAGCTGGTGGCTGCCCAACTCGGCCATCAGCCCCCCACCGGTGCGGTTCCAGAGACGCCAGCGCAGCAGTTCCTCGAAGGCTGAACGCTGATAGCCGCTCGACAGGGTGGTGTCTTCGTAGCCGTACTTCGAGGCCTCGGGGGCAATCGCGCGATCGAGCAGTTGCAACTCGATTTGCTGCTTGCGAGCGCGGACGGCGTCGTAGTCTTCGCCACTCTTCGCGCCAGCCAGCCGTTTTTCGAAAGCGGCGAGATCCTTTTCCAACTCAGCGATCATCGGCGGCGACCAGCTATCGCGGCCCGGCAGATTGCCACGGTGCCACTGGGCGCGGATGAAGTGCAGGTCCCCCAGCAGACCGAGACGAATCGTCTGCACGGCATTGTCATACAGGATGCTGTAATGGCGCTGGTGTCCGGTGGCGAGCAGCTTGTCGGTGGCCGCCGCCGTGCGGCTCATCTCCTTGCACTCGTGAACGCTGTGCCCCATGAGCTTTTCGGTCAGCACATGCTTGCCCGCCTTCATGGCCTCGATGGCGACGGGGGCGTGCAGGTGCAAGGGGAGGGCGATGATCACCCCCTCGATCTGCGGATCGGCGAGCAGATCCTTGTAGTCCTGATAGACCTTGACGTTCTTGCGCGCTTCATCCTCGGTCGACCAGCCGTACTTGGTCATCAGTCCGGTGCGAATCGCCTTGATGGCGTCGCTCGACGTATCGCCGTGGAACGCACGGTGGACGTTGTAGGGGCGAATATCGGCGATGGCCACGCACTGCACGTAATCGGGCGTCAGGGCGCCGATCAGCACGCCCCCTTCATCCCCCGTGCCGATGATGCCGATGCGCACCGGATCGTTGATGGCCTGGTAGCCGAAGTAGAACGCGCCCAACCCTGCCCCGGAGACCATGCCCGCCGCAATGCTGCGTTCGAGGAACTCGCGTCGCGTGAGCTCGTCGCCGATAACATTGTAGAAGTTCGACTTGCCGACTTCTCTTTCTTCAGGTGTCAATTGCATCAGGCACCTCGCTTGCCGAAGAACGGCCGTACGAACAGTTGATGGATGAAGAAGTCGAGCCCACCCCATTGTCCCACGGCGGTGCAGGCCAAGAGCACGAGCGCGACCATTTCGATGAATTCTTTGTTGATGATCATGGCATGCCCCACCGGAGCGGGCGCCGGCGGATAGATCGTGGGCCAGGCGGGCTGAGCCAGCACGATCGTCAGCAGGAAGACCGCACCACCAATGGCGGCTGCCCGGGTAAACAGCCCCACCACCAGGCAGAACCCGATGGCGAGAATGCTGTAGGTCATGAACTTGTCCATGCCGGCCATCGGGTTGGCGATCGACTGGGGCGCGCCACGCTTGAGCTGCTCCACCGAGGCCAAGTCAACCAGATCATCGTCGAGTCCGTGGAAGATCGCCCCGATCTGCTTGCCCCAGCCATCGGCCTCGGCCCGCAGCTCGGTCTGTTTGTCCCAAGCCCGCTTTTGCTGATAGGGGATATCCTGGGCCGCCGCGGTGGCCTTGGTCTGGTTTAATCGTTCCCAGCTATCGGCATGCTTTTGCAGCGGCTCTTTGTTCGCATTGAACCAGTCGGCCACCTGCGCCTTGCGCAGGTTCGCGATGCGGGCGGCCGCTTTCTGCTGGCCATCATCGAACGAGTAGAAGGCGACAATCTCGGCCTGCCGAGCGTCGAGATCGGCCAGCACGAGCTCGCGGTCGAGCTTGGCCTGGCCGTTCACGTCGGGCACGAGGGCATAATACTGCTCGGCAAGGGGCCCCTTGGCTTGTTTCAAAAAGCTGGCCGACGAGAAGTCGGGATGCGTGTATTTCCACACTCCCTCGTAAAGGAAATGCCAGCCAATGCAGATGCGCAGCACGACCAGCATCACGATGGCGGCGCTGCCGATTTTGTAAGGACGGGCTGTCAGGGTGGCCTCCCGCCCCATCGTCAGGGCGAAATGCGATCGAGGAACGAATCAGGAGTGGGTCGCCAGCGGCGAGCAAGGGGCAGGCAGGAAGCCTCACAAGGCCAATCGGCCACACGCTTCCCCAAAGCACGCAGCCGCCCCCTCTCCGGCTCATTCTAGCCCTACGTGACAGACACTGCCAGGGTTTGCGCGAACCACTCCCAGGCGGGTCGCTGGCCGCCGCTTCCCCCTGCCGGCATCGGTATAGCCGGCACCATCGCGACATCAGAAGAGCAAGCTGGCTGGCCGATCAGACCTCGACTGGGGCGGCCTCGGCGACGGTCTCGGGCAAGACCCCGTGCGTGTACTCGGACTCGATCACCCGCATCGAGCGCCACTTGCCCTGGATGAAGCGGGCCGTATAGACGATGCCCACGCTCATGATGGCCACGGTGATGATCGACCAGGCGCCGAAGAGCCCCAGCCCCAGGACTTCGATGCCGATGTACGAAGCGATGCTCATCGACACTGCCAGTACGGTCGAGACGTAGAGAATGAACCGCGTGTCGCCCGCCCCTTTGAGCGCCCCCATGAAGATGACCGCCAGGGTATCGAACATGCAGTAGAGGGCCACGAAGCGCAAGAGCACCTTGGCGATTTCCGTTAGTCGAGTGAACTCATCGGGATCCATGCTCGCCCCGTGCAGATAGAGCAGTCCCTCGGGTGCGAGCAGGTAAACCATGCTGATGGTCGCCATATAGCCGGTCGATAATGCGGCTGCCGACCAGGCGGAACGGGCGGCCAAATCGGGACGATTCTCTCCCAGGCGCTGGCCCACGAGCGTCGTCACGGCAATCCCTGCACCAAGCATGGGCACGAAGGCCAGCATATTGATGTTGAAAGCCACGTTCGCCACGATCAACTCGAGATGCCCCAAGCGTCCCACCAGCATGATGAAGAAGGTGAAGGCGATCACGTCGATCAACATCTGGAAGCCGCTCGGAAAACCGAACTTCAGTAACCGGCCGAACAGCTCACGATCGAAACGGGCACCGCTCCAGGTACCGAATTCGCGCCGATTCGCCGGCAAGAGAAACAGCAGGCCGAAGGCGGTGAACTGAAACCAATAGGCGATCGTCGTGGCAATGGCCGCGCCGGCGATGCCCATCTCGGGAAAGCCGAACCTGCCGAAGATGAAGATATAGTCCAGCACGATATTGATGAGTGCCATGACGATGTCGACGACCATCACCGTGCGCGTGCGTCCTCGTCCGGTGAAGAAGCCCGAGAGGGCAGCCGACATGACGCTCGCCCCCATGCCCCAGAGCACGATCGAAAAGAAGGAGACTTCCATCCGCTGGATAGCGGTCTCGTGGCCCACCAGCGCGAAGATCTGCGGTGCGAATGGCACGAGCAGCGCAATGAGTGGAAACGTCGCCGCGCCGACGAGAATGCCTTGCCAGACCGAGACGCCGATCCGCTCCGCATGCCCCGCGCCGAAATACTGCGCGACGAAGGTGTTCACATACGAGGCGATCCCGAGAAAGAAGCAGGTCAGCGTGAAGGCCAGCATCGACGAGGGCATCGAGGCCGCCAGCGCATCGGGGTTGTACCAACTGAGGAACACCCGATCGATGAACAGCATCAACGTCCACGAAGAGGTGGAGATCACCAGCGGCAGCGCCAGCACCACCACCTCGCGCCCCCCACCCTCGGCACGCCACCAACTGCGTAGATAGGTACTCATACCACCGTCCTGGTCCGCGACTTACCCGCTTGCGATCCGTGCGGGCGCGGCATGTTCCCACGCAAGACGCACACGAAGATTCCCCATGATGCCATGCGACACAGAATCGGTCCAAGGGGTTCGCTTTGGGTCAGTGGTCAGTGGGCAGATGTACGCCCCGCTATTCCAACTTACAGCGTTTGCCTCGCTCACGTTTCGGGTTGCGATGGGCCCTCATAGAGACATGTGCCTTTCTACTTCCCCCGCACGAAGCCGTACCACTCGATGTGGCGCCGGGGGCAGTAGGTGTAGCCGTGCCGTTCGGCATAGGGCTCTAGCCATAGCTGGCGTGCGTGCAGTTGGGGCAGGTCGACTCCCTGCGGCATGAGCAGCACGCGGCGACGATCGACCGCGGGAAACTCCTCGAGATACCGCTCCACCTCGTCGCAATCTTCCGGCCGATCGATCACGAATTTCAACTGGTAGGCATAGTCGCGCGTCAGGCGGCGAATCACCTCGGGCACGTGCCGCGAGTGCTCGTGGCGAACGTGCCAGCGTGCGTCGCGCTCGGCGGTGGGGGTCGAGTTCGAGAGTTTTGGACTGATCGACATCAGGTCGCACTCGATCGGCAAGTCGAGCGTGCCCGCCGTCTCGATTGTGATGTGCTTGCCGCGCCGGCGCAATTCGGCTGCCAGAGAAACCAACTCGGCGTAAAGCATCGGCTCCCCCCCCGTGATGACCGCGTGCTGCTCGGTCAGCGGTTCGACACGGGCCAGGATGTCGTCCAGCGAAAGCTCTTCCCCCTCGGGCGTCCACGAGGTGTAGGGCGTGTCGCAAAACGTGCAGCGCAGATTGCAGCCGCTCGTGCGCACGAAGATGCTCGGCGTTCCGGTCAGGAACCCTTCGCCCTGCACGGAGGCATAGATCTCGGCAATCTTCACGGGGCGCTTCAATTCGCGTAGGGCAGGGGATCGACGAGTCCCGCGTCGGCGAAACCTCGTCGGCGAATCAGGCACGAATCGCACTGCCCGCAGCTCAAGCCCGCGGGCGTGGGATCGTAGCAACTGTGCGTGAGTCCGTAGTCGAGCCCCAGCGCCGTGCCGCGCCGAATGATCTCGGCCTTGGTCAGGCGGATGAGGGGGGCATGAACCTTGAACTCCAACGTTCCTTCGACGCCGGCCTTGGTTGCCAGGTTCGCGAGCCGTTCGAAGGCCGCGATGAACTCGGGACGGCAGTCGGGATATCCACTGTAATCGACCGCGTTGACTCCCACGAAAAGATCGGCCGCGCCGGTTACCTCGGCCAGGCCCAGGGCGAGTGCCAGCAGCACCGTATTGCGCGCCGGAACATAAGTTACCGGGATACCATGCTCCATGTCGTCGGCGCTGCGTCCTTTGGGGACGTCCGCTGTCGATAAGAGGGCACTGCCCCCCATGCCGGAGAGGTCCACTCGCTCGACCACGTGGCGGCGCACGCCGAGCGTCTGGGCCACACGCTCGGCGGCGGCCACTTCGCAATGGTGGCGTTGACCGTATTCGACCGTGAGGGCTGTCAGTTCAAATCCCTCGGCCCGCGCCATGGCCGCGGTGGTGGCGGAATCGAGTCCGCCGGAGAGTAAAACGACCGCGGGACGTGCCATGATTCGGACCCGATCGCGTTGGGGCTGGTGAACTACAGGCCATCATGCCAGAATCGGTTTTTCGCCGAAAGGAGCCCTTGCGATGGCCGAATTCCGAGCCCTACTCGAAACGTTCGAGAATCAATACCCGCAGCGTGACTACACGATCGAGATCGTCTGCCCCGAGTTCACTTCGGTTTGCCCCAAGACGGGGCAGCCTGACTTCGGCACGCTGACGATCACGTATTCACCGGCGGCGAAGTGCGTCGAGCTGAAGAGCTTGAAGATGTACCTGCAGCAATTCCGCAACGAGGGCATCTTCTACGAGCACGCCACGAATCGCATCCTCGATGATCTGGTGGCGGCCATCAGCCCGCGGCGGATGAAGCTGGTGGCGGCCTTTACCCCGCGCGGTGGCATTTCGACCACCATTACCGCGACGCACGAGGCGGCGAGGTAAGTCCGCACACGGGTCCGGCCGACTCTACCAGGAAGACAAGTGGCACAGGCCGCCGGCCTGTGTCACTTGCCCTGGATTGGATGTCGGCCGAAGGTAGCTAGGCGAGCCTGCGGCCGACGTCCGAGATGATGTCGTACATCACATCGAGATAGAGTCGCGCCTCGTCGAGATCCATCACCAAGGGCGGGCTCACGCGTAGCACCTTGCCTGCCAGGGGGCCGAGCAGGTGGATCGCCCGCCCGGTGGCGTCGCCCCGGTAGCAGGCCTCGACGCAAGCCAGCGCCACTTCGTTGGCGGATCGGCTCCCCACGCCGGCGCACTCGACGCCCCAGACGACCCCTTCGCCGCGCACGGCCTCGACGGCGTCGAGTTCTTCGAGACGGCAGAGTCCCGTTTCGATCACGCGCGACAACTCGCGCAGGTGCGCGAGCACGCCGGTCGATTCGAACTCGTCGAGCGTGGCCAACACCGCCGCCGAGGCGAGCGGATTGGCGCTCCACGTGTCCGAGGCTTCACCGTAGTGCATGTTGGCGAAGAGGTCGGCGCGGCCGACGGCGGCGCTCACCGGCACGCCATTGCCCAGCCCCTTGCCCAACACGACAACATCGGGCTCGACGCCATATTCCGTGAAGGCGAACATCGAGCCGGTGCGGCCGAAGTTGGCCTGCACTTCGTCGAGGATGAAGATGATGTCGTGCTGCCGGCAAAAGCGTGCGAGGAGTTGGATGTATTCCTTCTGCGGGTGATAGGAGCCGCCGCCGCCGAGATAGGGCTCGGTAATCAAAGCGCAGATCCGATCCCCCAGTTCCGCGTGCGCCGCGTTCAACTCTGCCTCGTACGGCGCCAGATCGAGCGGCTTCTTGCGCCGCGCGACGCTGCCGCAATCGGTCGTGGGAAAGCTGATGAACCGCACGCGGGGATCGCGATCGGGATCGTTCTCGGTTCCGGTCACCGCGCCGGCCAGCCCCTTCTTGCCGTGAAAGCCTGCCCGGGTGGCGAGCATGCGATCCTGCCCCGGCCGGCGATCGAGCGCGGCCCAGAGGGCTTTTTGAATCGCCTCGCTCCCGCTGGCGGCCCACATAACCTGTTCGCAGCGAGCGCCGCCCGGCTGGCTCTTCAAATTCGCGAGCAATCGCTCGGAGGCCTGCACCTCGAGCTCGGTCAAGGCGTTGTAGGCACTGAGCGTGACGGCCTGGAAGAACTCGCCATCGGTCGGGGCGCTTGTCGAACCGAGATAATCGAGCACGCGCCGCCACCAGCGAGTCGGATTGTGCCCCAGGTTCGTCACCAGCACGCCCGAGGTGAAATCGGCCAGCTTGCGTCCCTCGGGCGTCCAGTGATAACAGCCGGCGCTGCGGGCGAGGACCGCCAGGCTGGGCGTGAAGGTTCGCAAGCTCGCGGGCTCGGCCGCCGCGAGCCGACGACGAATCTCGTTCGACCGATCTTCGCCCGGATGCTCGATCACCTTGACCGCCGAATTCGCCGCGACGTTGCTCATGCTTGCTGCTCGGTTTCTGCTTATCGCTGAGAGATTTCGGAAGGAGTGTTATTACCGCGAAGGCGCAAAGAGCGCGAAGGGACAAAGGATAGAGTTTTCTGAGTTTACGATGGCGGGAATCTAGACTTCAATTCAATCGAGCAACAAGGAAGACCGGAAGATCCGCTTCTTGGTGCAGACTAGTGCTGTGTCAAACCTTGATTTTCGGGTGCAATTGAATCCCAACCCGAAGCGTTAGCGAGGGAATTCCTGCAAAAAACGTCGAGCATAGCGCTCCCTCGCTGACGCTTCGGGTTGGAATGTAGGTTCCCGAGCTTCTGGCTTTGACAATGCATTAGCCAACCCTTCTTCCTTCGCGCCTTCGCGGTCAAACGCGGCCGGAGTAGAGAACTTTTCCTTCGGCGGAACCTGGCTCGAAGAGGACGAGGCCACCCGCCTTGTGGTTCACTTCGACGATGGCGTTTGGCCTGCCCGCGACGTGACTGGCGAGGATGGCTTCCATCGCCTCGACCGTGGCCACTGTCTGCCGGTCGGACGCCAGATCGTTGTAGGACAGCTCGCGGGCCGCTGCTAAGCGAGTGGGCCGCTCGCTCGCCGGGCCGCCGAATTCGACGTGCGCCACCTCGCGGACGAAGCGTTCGAGCACCTCGATGCCGTAGCCGCGCTGCGAGCGTTCGCCCCACGGCTCGAGGAAACGGCCGTTGTAGTGGTTGTTGATCGTCGTCTTGATCTCGTGCGGCGTGCGCCCTTCGATCGTACACTCGATGCCCCGCTTGCGGCTGTGACCGTTCCACACCCCGTTGTCGAAACGGAACTGCACTTCCTGCTCGACATAGCCGGGAAAATTGTCGGGCGTGACCCAACTGGTGTGGATGTCGAAGGCCGCCTCGCGCCCATCGTCGTAGGCGTAGATCATGCGCAACTGCGTTGAATCCCACGTCGGGCCATCGGCCGGACCGACCAGGCCGCGCTGACCGGTACACGAGACCGACTTCAAGCGTCCACCAAACGTAAAATCGATCAGCTTGATGTAGTGTACCGCCACGTAGGTGCCGGGATTGCGACCCACGATCCATTCGGCAAACTGGCTGCCGGAGATCGATTTCGGCTCGAGCAACGTGCAGTAACCGTTGTTCACGTGCTGGAGAAGTCCATCGGCCACCAGCGTGCGGAGCTTCTTGTGGTCGGGGTCGAGCAGCTTGTGATAGACCACCTTGGCCAGCACGTTGTTTCGCTCGGCGATCGATTGCAACTCGTCCAGCTCGGCCAGCGTCAGGACCGAGGGCTTTTCGACCAGCAGGTGCTTGCCCGCCTCGAGCACGGCCTTCGAGGCGGCAAAATGGCGGTCGTCGGGCGTCGCCACGCAGACGAAATCGACCTCGCTCGAGAGCAGCTTGCCGATCGAAGCGGGCTCGGTGACGCTTGTAAAGGGCGCGATGCGGTCCCCCGCCGAGCGGCGATAGTCCTCCGCGCGGTGCCCGGTCTTGCTGGCCACGGCCACCAGCGGCACCTCGACCAGGCCGAACGCGGGATCGTAGAGACCGGCGCGGTGCGTCTGCTCGAAAAAGGGTCGGTAGGTCTCGTCGAAGATCATCCCCAGGCCGACCATGCCGGCGCGCAATTGATGCACGGCCGTCGATCGTCGCGGGGCTGGCGTAGCAGTGTTTGAGTCTGGCATCGGGTCAATGGTAGCGAGGCAGTGCGGCGATTGCCACCGCGCGCGGGAATCCTTGCGCGATGCCCCATGCTGCGGCTGAACTCACGCGCGGCCATCGCGTGAACAGGTCGCACGGCCCCTTGCACGCCGCCAGTCACAGGCCGAGAATAAGCACCCTTCGCTGCCTCGGCTCGATGCCAAGGAAGCAACTCAACTTCGCCGCCACGCAAGGATTTCGACACATGAGCGACCAGCCGAGGGTCATTCTTTCCGGTTTCGCCGACGAGACCGCGCTGCAGAAGACCGCCGTCCAACAGTTTGCCGCGATGGCCGCGCTGGGGCTCGAGTATTACAGCATCCGCTTCATCGACGCCGGCAACGGCATCAAGAACGTGATGCAGTTGACCAAGTCCGAGATCCACACGGTCCGCCATCTCGAAGACGAGTACGAGCTGAGCGTCTCTTCGATCGGCTCCCCCATCGGCAAGGTCAAGCTGCTCGACGTCGACGATGGTACCTCGAACGCGTACATCCCGTTCAAGAAGTATCTGGCCAACGAGGTGTCCCGCGTGTGCGAGATCGCGCATGCGTTCGAGACGAAGTTGATCCGCGGTTTCTCGTTCTACCATCCCCGCGGCACGAACCCGCGCGAGCACCTGCCGCAGGTGGTCGATCAGCTCGGCCAGATCGCCGAAGCCTGTCATCGCTCGGACCTGACGTTCGGCCTCGAGGTCGAGGCGAACCTGGTCGGTCAGAATGGCGAGCTGCTGGCCGAGATTCATCGCCAGGTGAACCATCCGGCGATGGAACTGGTGTTCGACGGGGGCAATCTCGCCTGCCAGGGCTATGGTCCGGCCGAGGTTTACCAGCAATACCTGCTGATGAAGCCGGGCATCGGCTGGATGCACGTGAAGGACTACCACCACCCGCACCCGACGAACGGCAAACTGGGGCACGTCGACGAGGACGCCATCAAGCACTTCGTACCGGCCGATCAGGGGGACAGCGCCTACCAGTTGATCCTGAGCGACTTCCGCGAGATGCTGCCGGCGCTCGAGAAGCGTCTGCGCCGCCGCGGCATCCCGGGCGTGTTTCTCGATTTGGAACCGCACCTCAAGGGGGGCGGCCAGTTCGGCGGCTTCAGCGGCCCCGACGGCATGGGCGTCGCCCTACGCGGACTCTGCCGCGTCCTCGACTTCGCACGCATCGATTATCATCTGTGCGACTTCAACGACATCCGTACCGCACGTGGGTTTTAATCGGTCAAATCCTCACAAAGATCCTCTGCCGGTACATCCAGTAGAGAATCAGCCAGAAGCAGAGCAGTACGGCCGCTCCGTGCAGGAGTGGCACGTAGGGCGTGCCCAGGATCTCGAATGGGGTGTGGCCGAAGTGAGTGTGCAGGCTGCTGCTCACAAAACCTTCGAACTTGGCCAGGCAGTAGGCCACGATCGAGTTCATGCCGATCACGGTGAGCGGGAAGGCCCAGGCTTTGAAACCGATCCAGTCGACGACCGTGTAGAAGCCGGCTAGAAGCAGCAGGCACCAGCCGCCACTTTCAAGCACCCAACTCGGCGTCCAGATGCGCTTCACCGAGGGGCAGAGGCCGTACTCGTTCGAGGCCCAGCCGGCCGCCAGGCAGACAGCACCGACGAGCACGAAGCCGAGCACCTTCTGCCAGCGTAGCCAGTCGAAGCGCAGCACCTCGCCGGCAATTAGCCCGAGGATCATCGTCGCCAGCGTGGGAATGAAGCTCAGCGTCGAGTAGCCGCCACCATTGAACTCGAATGGCTTCGCGCGCGGAAAGAGGTTCAAGAACCAGCGATCGAACGCCCAGGCGAGATTGGTGTTCTTGTTCCAGTGCGCGGCAAAGCCAGTGGCGTTTTCGGCCCAGTCAGGCGAGACGCCGGTCTGGCTCCAGTCGAAGTCGGGCCCCGGCAGCGGATAGAGGGCGAACGCCCCCCAATAGCCAACCAAGATCAGGCCGAACGCCAGCACCTGCATCCACACGGCGCGAAATCCCAGCACGAAGAGAAAGCCATAGCCCAGGCCAATCTGCGTGAGCGTGTCCTCGAAGGTCCAGCGTGTCTGGTCGGCATAGGTCGAGCGGAGAAACACGCCGAGCAAAACGAGAATCAAGGCCCGGCGGAAGGCGTGCCACGTCATCTGCCCCGGGGTTTGCCCCTTGGCCGTGCGTGCGGCGATCGAGAAGGGGAGCGCCACGCCGACGATGAACGAGAAGGAGGGCTGAATCAAGTCGTGCAGCGAGCAGCCGACCCATTCGACGTGCGACTGGTGGTATTCGAGAAAGCTCCACATGGGGTTCTCGGGGAGGGCCGCGGCCACCGCGCCAAAGCTCAAGACCTCGCCCAGCATCAGGAACATGACGAAGCCGCGATAGACATCGAGGCTCGCCAGCCGCTCGGGCAGGAGGGACTGTTTCGCGCGCGCGACTTTCACTTCGCGTTCGAGAGGCGGCTTCGGCGAAGGGTCACGCCTCGGGACGGGACGTTCGTCGGGCGGCCGTACTTCGTAAGAATCTTTGGACATCATGGCCGGCAGTATACAAGCCGGCCGACGTCAACGCTGCAAGCACCAAGAACTGCCGAAATACATCCACCGATGGACGCAGATTCACGCAGATGGGAAAAAAAGGCGGATGCAGGCTGGTCGACCACTACCGCGAATCGGCGGATCGCGCGGTGGTGTGCTTCCACGCAGCCGCCTCTTCGCCGTCCAGACGCAGCGTGAGGCACTTGGCGCTTCCGCCCGACTTGACGAACTCGTCGAGCGGCGTCGCCAGAGGCGTAAAACCGCGCAGCCGCAGCGCGGCGTGCAGCCGCGGACAATCGATATTGGTCACCACGTGCCGCCCCACGACGACGGCATTGCAGGCGAAACGTCGCGCTTCGGACTCTTCGACTTCGATCAACTCGTCGACCAGCTCGCCCAGCGCCCGGCGGCCGTACTCGTCGAACGCGCCGGGGAAATAGATCGCCTGCCCCGGAGCAAGGGGGCAGAAGCAGGTATCGAGGTGATAGTAGTAGGGATCGACCAGCTCGAGCGGGATCACGCGGCAACCCAACAGCGTGCCGATCTGCTGATGGCCCCGTGCATCGCTGCGAATGCGATAGCCGGCAAAGAGGCTATCGCTACAGAAGAGGGCGTCGCCGGCGCCTTCGAAGTAGACGTCGTCGGGCACCTCGCGCAGGCGAAATCCATGCTCGGCGAACCACACTTCGTTGTGCGGCACTTCGCGTTGCCGCTCGTCGTGCCGGAAGCGCGACAGGATGGCCTGATCCTCATAGATCATGGCCGCGTTGGCGGTAAAGACGAGATCGGGCAGGCCCGGCACGGGGGCGAGCAGTTCGATCGTGGCGCCGCACGATGCGAGCATGGCACGCAGGTCGTACCACTGGCGCGTGGCGAGGGTGTGATCGCTCGGCCGCTCGCGGCTCATCCAGGGGTTGATCTCGTACTCGATCCCGAAGTAATCGGGAGGGCACATCAGAATCCGTGGAATCGACATGGCTGTCTCCCTTCTGCTTTAGGCCGGGGCCGTCGACAGTTGAAGCTCGGCCAGCAGTTCGCGCAGGAAGGGCTCGACGTCGGTCACCAGCCCCACGGTCTGGAACGAACCGCGATCCCCCAGCTTGATGACCGTCGAGGGATTGATATCGACGCAGACCACTTTGACCCATGCCGGCAGCAGATTGCCCACGGCGATCGAGTGGAGCGTGGTGGCGATCATCAGGCAGAACGTGACGTCGCGGATCTTGGCCCGCATCTCGCGCTGCGCGACGAGGGTATCGGTAATCACCTCGGGCAGAGGGCCATCGTCGCGAATGCTGCCCGCCAGCAGGTAATCTACGCCATGCCGGACGCAGTCGTGCATGATGCCGGAGGTCAGTTGACCGGTCTCGACGGCCTCGCGAATGCCTCCCGCGCGGCGAATGCGATTGATCGCCCGCAGGTGATGCTCGTGTCCCCGATCGGCCGATTCGCCCCGATCGAGACTCACCCCCAGGCTCGTACCGAACATGGCCTGCTCGATATCGTGCGTGGCCAGTGCATTGCCGGCGAACAAGACATCGACGTAGCCATGACGAATCAATTGGCAGAGATGCCCGCCACTGCCCGTGTGAACGATGGCCGGCCCCCCGACGACGAGAATCTTGCCCTGCGGCCGACGATGGCGACGCAGCTCGTGGGCGATCTCGCGGATGGCGACCCCCTTGGGCTTCTCGGTCGAGACGGCGCTACCCATGAATTCGAAGAGTTGGCGCTCGTGAGCCCGAGCGGGGGGAACGACGCGGATGCCACCATGCCCCACGACGAAGTGGAGGCCCCGTCGCACTTCGACCATCGGCACGCACCAGGCGGCGCGGCGCTGGGCATCGACGGCGATACCGCAGTCCATCTCCTGATCGGCCACCTCGATCCAATCTCCCGCGAGACGGACGTAGGTCTTCTGGTTGGTGGTGCTATAGAAGCCCTCGGGGAAGCAACCGTCGAGGTCGGCCTCGACCAGCCGCACATCGTGCGCATGCGTGGGAACCGCCCCGTGATCGGCGATCACGTGCAGGATATCGGCCAGATGCCGCGGATTGTCGGCCTGCACTTCGATCAGCGCGTGGCTCGGATCGTTGCGCAACTGGCCGACGTCGATCTGCTTCAGGCGGAACGATCCGCCCTGCGCGGTGATCAGATCGAGTACCTTGGGAAGCAGAAAGCTGTCGATGATGTGGCCAGTGAGCTCGACTTCTTCGACGAAATCGGGCGTCGCGTCGCGCGGACCGGCGAGGGGGAGGCTGGCATGCGCGTTCATGTTCGAGTTCTCCGAGGGGGCGCACGCAACGCCATAAGGCCATCGGGTCTTCGAGTTACGGCCGGAACCGGCCCTGGCGAGAGGTGCCTTCCATTCTACGCTGCCATCGGACGGAAGGGGCTCACTCGAGCCACGGCCGGGTGGCGCCGCGCGGCCGTAAGTTAAATCTAGGCCACAACTTCACAACCTCAGAGGTAATCTCTATACTGACTCGTCTTGTCGCTGGACCGCTGGCCTCCGAAGTAAGTGGCCGCGGATCGCCAACCGTACTTTGTCGGGACGAAGCACACGCATGACAGACGAAAACAAGCAGGATCACTGGGCCTCACTGGCGTCGGACCTGGGAGCCGAAGCCACGCCGGAACTCGATCGCCCCACCCCACCCGCGCCGGCCCCCCCACGACCCGTTGCCAAGAAAGAGCCCGTGCCTCGGCCTGCACCGGCACGTCCGACGTCGGACTGGGGAAGTTTGGCGGGGGAGTTGGGATTGGCTCCCACGGAGTTGCCCGCCGAACCAGCCAGCGAACCTCGCGCTGCCGAACCGACGCCTCCCGCGCGTCCGGAGCCGACGGATCGCGACGAATCGCACCGCAGCGATCGCCACCGCGAGGCGGAAGCCGCAGAGGAGTCGTCCGCGTTTGGTTCGGGGCTCGATGAAGAAGCCCCTGCGCGCCCCGCGCGCGAGGAGCGTCCGCGTGAAGCGCGATCGGAACGTTCGGGCGAACGCGGCCGTTCGCGCGGCGGGCGTGGCGAAGGTCGTCGCGGTCGCGGCGATCGATCTCGCGAGGATCGCCCCCGCGAAGAGCGTTCGCAGGGCGAAGGTTCACGCGGAGAGAGCGACCGTGGCGAAGGCTCGCGTGGTGAAGGCCGTGGCGAGGGGTCTCGCCGTGGCGCCGCGCGTGGCGAGAGTCCACGCGGCGAAGCTCGCCCCGACGATCGTTCCCGCGAAGAACGTTCGATTGAAGAACGCTCGGGCGAAGAGGGTTCAGGGGGACGTCGCCGTCGCCGTCGCCGCCGTCGTCGCCGTGGCGAGGGAGCCACTTCGCCGGCGCCCGCAGCCGATCTGCCCGTCGAAAACTATTTCGACGAAGAGGTCGACGAGTTCGATCTGGACGTCGATGAGGTCGCTGCCACCACCGAGATCGACGAATTCGGTTACGTGACGCCGCAGATCGTCGATGAGGATGAGGCGGCCGAGCATGATACGCTCGACAGCGAGGGCACTAGTGACGAAGACGAAGCACCGCGCAAGCGGCGCCGCCGTCGTCGCGGACGTGGCCGGCGTGGTCGCGATCGTCGTGAGGAGTCGGAAGACTCTCGCGAGAAAGCGCCGGCCGCCCGTCGTGAAGAGCCGGACGAAGAAGAAGAAGAAGAAGAAGAAGAAGACGATGATCGCAATGAAGTGGAATCGTATGGCGACCCCGATGCCGATGAGGGAGACGACCACGCCGATCTCGGTCGTCCCAACCATCGCAACATCACCTCCTGGGCCGAGGCGCTCGATCACATTATCTCGGCCAATCTGGACTCCCGCGTGAAGAACCCCAATGGCGGCGCACCACGCGGCGGTCGGGGACGGCGTGGCGGACGTGGACGGCGGCCCAGTCGCTAAAATGCTTGGCGCACAGCGTGCATTCCAAGCGTTGGCGCTAGATCGTGGCGTCTCGCATTCGCACGTCGAACGGGCAAGTTCTGCATACTTAATACTTAGACCTGCTCGGGCACGACGTACGGCGCCCGGTACTCGCGTTTGAGCAGCGCATTGGCCCGATCGTTGTCGACGCACGTTTCGGTAGCCGGATCGATCAGCAGCTTTTCGCCCCCCAGGCGATAACTGATGTTGGCGTATTGGCACAAGAGCGTGCTCTTGTGTCCTTCTTCGATATCGGCGCTCGGCCGACGATGCTCGCGAATCGCGTCGCAGAAGTCCTGCTTGTGCTCGGGGTCGGGGAAGGGACCATTGTCCGCTGCCACGACGACGGGCTTGCGCTGGTGCGGTCGGGTAAAGACTTGCCAACCGCAGCCGTGACGCCCCAGCACCATCAGACCTTCGCTACCGTAGATCTCGATCCGTTCGGCGTTCTGCGGCCAGTGCGGAAAATCGTCGCTGTCGCGCAGCTCGGCATCGCTCTTGATCATGTAGGGCGTGTTCAGCGTCAGCTCGAAGGTGAGCAGCAGATCGCCGTAATCGTACGTGGCGACCTGCGTGTCGGGCGTATCGAGGGCCCCCGGCTCGTAGCGTCCCCCGACGGCATAGACCGACTTCGGATAGTCGCGGCCGATCATCCACCGCGCCAGATCCATCTGATGGACGCCGTCGTTGATGATGTCGCCCCCCGAAAACTTCCAGAAGTGATTCCACGTGCCGTGCTCGACCGTGTTGTAAGCTGCCTGTGGCGCGGGTCCGGTCCACATGTCATAGTCGAGCGTTGAGGCGGCCTCGCTGTTGGGCACCGCCGGCACGTTGCCCCAGCCCTTCTGGTTGTAGACGCGGACGAGTTGAATCTTGCCGAGCTTGCCCGAGTCGATGTATTGCTTGGCGCTCTTGTTGTAGGGGGCGCTGCGATTCTGAGTGCCGAGCTGCACGACTCGATCGTACTTGCGCGCGGCCTCGACCATCTTACGCCCTTCCCAGGGACTGTGGCTGGCCGGTTTCTCGACGTACACGTGCTTGCCCGCCTGGCAGGCCCAAATCGTGGCCAAGGCGTGCCAGTGATCGGGGGTGGCAATCACGACGGCATCGACCGATTTGTCGTCGAGCGCGCGGCGGAAATCTTGCACGGCCCGGGGGGCTTTACCCTGCGCACTTTCGACCGCCTGGCCCCGCGGCGCATGCCATTGCGTATCGACATCGGCGATGTAGGCCACCTCGCAATCGGGCCGCGCGGCAAAATCGGGGGCTAGCACGCTACCGCGTCCCTTGAGCCCCACGACCGCCAGCACCAGCTTCTCGTTCGCCGAAACGGCCCGCACTGGGCGGGGCGCCGTCCAGATCGCCCCAGCCGCGGCGAGTCCCAGGCCGGCTTGGGTCGATTGCTGCAAGAATCGGCGTCGATCGAGCGGCTGCATGGCGTGCCTTTCAGTGGTCAGTGGTCAGTGGTCAGTGGTCAGTGGTCAGTGGTCAGTGGTCAGTGGTCAGTGGGCAGTGGTCAGTGGTCAGTGGTCAGTGGTCAGTGGTCAGTGGTCAGTGGTCAGTGGTCAGTGGTCAGTGGTCAGTGGTCAGTGGGCAGTGGGCAGTGGGCAGTTGGCAGTTGGCAGTTGGCAGTTGATGCGGGAGAAGGAGGGGTTGGTATGTGCCCGCGGAACTATCGTTGATGCCAGATTTCGCCCCTACTATGAAACCCTGCGGTGTGGCGTGTCAAGAAAAAGGCCGGATCGAGTTGTCATTCTCTCGAGACGGCAATCGAGAAGTGAGACAAGCAGCCAGCCTGTGCAGCGAGAACTCGAATGGTACAACCAGTGCTCGTTCCACGGAGAATCATCTGCAATGCCCGACCCCAAGCTCGCTGCCGTCATCCGGATGTTGCGTTCGCGGCCGATACCACCCCATCCGGATCTGGCGTTCTTTCGCGCGAACTTCGACCAGATGATGTCCGAGGTACGACACAACAAGCTCATCGCGCACGAAGCGGCGTTACTAGGGGGAGTGGCCGGCGAGTGGATCGGCTCCGACAACACGATCCCGGGCCGCATCCTGCTCTACCTGCACGGTGGCGCCTACGTGATCGGCTCGGTGGCGGGATATCGCGAGCTGGTACTACGCTTGGCCACGGCATGCGCGGCGCGTGCGTTTGCCGTCGATTATCGTCTTGCGCCGGAACATCCCTTTCCCGCCGCCGTCGACGACGCCGTGGCGGCGTATCGCGGCCTCTTGGAGTCGGGCGTCGAGCCACGTCGGATCGCCATCGCGGGGGATTCGGCCGGTGGCGGACTGACGCTCGCCACGCTCGTGGCGCTGCGTGACTCGGGCATCTCCTTGCCGGGGGCCGGAGTGCTGCTTTCCCCCTGGGTCGACCTCGAATGCCGCGGCGAATCGATGACGACGAGGGGGGCGGTCGACCCGATGATCTTGCGCGACCCGTTGCTTCAGATGGCCTCGATGTATTTGGCAGGGGCCGATCCTCGTACGCCCCTGGCGTCGCCACTCTATGCCGATCTAGCCGGCCTGCCGCCGCTGTTGATTCAGGTCGGAACGTGCGAAATGCTCTTCGACGATTCGACGCGGATCGCTGCACGAGCCGAAAAGGCCGGCCTCGACGTGCGGTGTACGATCTACGAAGAGATGATCCACGTCTGGCACTTATTCCCGCTGCTCGACGGGACCCGACGGGCGATCGCCGAAATTGGTCAGTTCGTCAACGATCGTCTCTGAGAACAAGCGATGCGCGAACGCTGTTGCTTCCTGCTGATGCTCCTGACAGCGGTTCTCGCCGGCTGTGGACGCTCGACGACCGAACCGGCACACCTCGTCGAAGAACGTTGGCCTGACGGTTCTCTTCACATCCGCCGATCGGTCGTCAGCGACTGGCGTGGCGAGGAGATCCATCACGGGCCGGTCGAAGTGTGGTACGAAAACGGCCGGCAGCGCTCGATCGGCCACTGGCAGCACGGCCGCAAGCATGGGCTGTTTACGTACTGGTACGAAAACGGCCAGAAGAAGATGGAACTGACGAACGTCGAGGGACGCGCGCACGGCCGAGTCATGGAATGGTCGGCCGACGGCCAGGTGATCCGCGACGAAGAGTGGCGCGACGGCAAACGAGTGGCAAACTGACTGCCGATCGTTACCACCAAGCTTGGCACGAAGCGTGCGACCACCTACCGGATCGGTAGCACCTGGATTTGCCTTTGGCCGATTGACCAATGCGATTTGCAAACGCTGGGTGGGCTGGGCGGTTAACTATTCGGTCGCACTGCTCGCAGTCTCGCCAGCGAGAGGAACTCGATGGGGAGCGACGTGTGCCCGTCGACTGCCAGATCGGCCAACGCCTCGCCCAAGACCGAGGTGAACTTGAATCCGTGCCCCGACAGGCCGGCACAAAAGAAGACGGCCTCGCAGGCGGGGTGCCGATCGATGATAAAGTGCTCGTCGGGCGAGAGCGTATACATGCAGACCGAGTGCCGGGTGCGTGTGTCGCTTACCGCCGGCAGGTAACGTTGGAGGAACATGCGCACGCGCTGTTCTTCGTCCGCGTCGATCTCTCGATTTACCATCAGTGGATCGACGACGCGATGCCCGCCGGTATGCTCGGCCACCTTCAGCCCGTCGGCATCGAAGCTCGGAAAGCCGTAGAAGATCCCTGCCTCGTCCTCGACCAGGAAGGCCGGGAATCCTGCCGCGCGCGTGAAATGCTCGGGGGGCGCCTCGTACCAGAAGACGCTCTTGCGCCGCACGACTAGCGGCAGGCCCAAGTCCGCGAGTACCTGCGAGGTCCAGGGTCCGGCGGCAATCACCAGCCGAGCCGCCTCGAACGGGCCGGCGTCCGTGTCGACGACGACGCCCGAACCTTGCCGGCGCCAGGCGCGCGCGGACACCCCGGTACGATGCTCGGCCCCGAGACGGATCGCCTCCTCCAGATGGGCTCGCACGCATTCCTCGACCAGCAGACATCCGGCGCGACGCTCGAAGATGCCGGAGAGCGGCGTGGGAGCGTTAAATTGAGGGAATCGCGCGCGTAGCTCGGCGGGTGAAAGCTCATCGATGAAGAGACCATGCCGGCGGGCACTCGCACGCACGCCCGAGAGGACGACGCCCCGGGCCGGGCCGATCTGCAGCAGCCCCGTCTCATGCAAGAGCGTTTGTCCGCGCCGGGCCGCGAGCTCGGCCCAGCGTTCATAAGCTCGCAAGACCAGCGGCACGTAGTCGGAATGCTCGAAGTACGCCTGCCGGATCAAGCGGGTCGAACCGTGCGAGCTCCCCCGGTCGTGAGCGGTTGGAAAGCGATCGAGCCCCAGCACGCGCTGGCCGCGCCGGGCCAGTTCGAAGAGCGCCGCACTGCCGACTCCGCCAGTTCCGAGCACGATGGCATCGTAGGTGGGCATGAGAATCCGATGAGTCTATTGCTGCAGCTTTCGGGATCGCTCGAAGCGATGAATGAGCACGGTCAAGTCGTCCGCCAGAATCTCATAGCAGGCAACGAGCGGACCTTCGCATACCGCCCACTGATTCGGATCGCCAATGAAGTATCCCTGGTAGGGATCTCGAGCAAGCTCCGCGTCAATCCGATTGGCGGCGCGTGAGATCTCGGTGCCTGCACTTTGCGCAGCAGCTTCCGTCCAAATCGCGGCCAGCATGGCCTCGGCGTCTTGGACGGTGATGACTTGGAACCGCTGCCCCGGTTTGGCCACGCTAGTGCTCGCTGAATCTCGCTTCCAATTCTTCGATCACCTCGCGCAGCGGACGGACAGTCCCGGGATTGTCGCTGCTTTTCTGAAGTTCTCTTCTGAATTCCACCGTAGTCAGCCTGAGACGCAGGTCGGCGGGAACCAGGTAACCGACGACTTCTCCTTGTGCGTCGCAGATCGCAAGCTCTTCGTCCGTCGTGGCGAACTGTTGTGCAAGCTGGTTGAGTAGTTTCTTTCGCTCATCGAGCGAGAGCCGCTTCAATAACTCCATCGCCTGCTCGGCCGTGTTCACGGATTGCTCGCCGACGCGCGGGGGCATGGTCGCCTCCCTTGTTGAATGAGAGTGGACTGCCGAAAAGGGACGTTCGCCCGGCTGGCCTCCCTCCCATTAAGGATAGGCCGCCGCATGCGACGAGTACAGATGCCGCTCGGCCCACGTCACAAAATCGCCCGCCGAACTAGTTCGCCTTCACCTTGAAGGTGGTCGAGGACTGGCCGACCTTCTTCCCCAGCGTATCCTCGATCGTCAGTTGCAGCGTGTACTGGCCATCGTAGATGCGCTCGGGCATCTTCAGGTAGTAGGTCATGAAGAAGTCGCGGCGACGATTGCGGCAATGTTCCTCGGTGAGGGGGAACTCGTGCTCGTCGACGCGCTGACCTTGCGGATCGAGGATCAGATAGCGGCTTTTCAGGGCCGTGTGAAAGCCCTCGGCCGAGGGCTCGCTCTTGAAGTTCTCTACCTCGGCGTACAGCACCACCGTCTGGCCTGGCTGGAACTCCTCGCTGGCGAACTTCTCGTACACGCCGTAGCTCTTCACGTCGATGCAGAAGCAGAGATTACGCACCGCAATGGGACTCGATTCGGCCAAATGCCCCGAGGCCTCGTTCAAGGCCAGCAGCGCCGCGGCAGCGCGGGCCGTCGCGTCGGGCGTGCTCGCGCGATCGAGATACGTCGCCAGGCCAAACAATTCCTGCGACCAGAAGTTCTGTTCGGCGGGTGTGGCGCCGGCGATGGGCTTCATGGCGTCGTCGCGCCGGCCGGCCACCAGGTACATCAGCCGCAGGTAGGCATCGCGGCGCACGTCGTCCTCGGGTGAAACCGACGGTGCGCTCTCGGCCGCTTGAATCGCGGTCGTCAGTTGCGACTGCCAGTCGACGGGAATCGCGGCGGCAGGAGTTGCAGCGGCCGCGGTCGAGGCCGCCACTGGAGTCACCAGGGTCGCAGGCTGCACCTGCTCTGGCTCGTTCACAGGCATGGTGGCCACCGCCGGCACGACGGCATTCGTCGCTTCACCGGCCGGCGCCGTGGCAGAGGCCTGAACCACTTCGCTCGTGGGCAGCAGGGTGGTATTGGTGGGTGGAAGTCGATCGACTCCCGGCGTCGTCTGCGCCAAGGCATTCACGGTTTGCTGGCTGGCAGGATCGAGTGGATGCGCTGCGGCCACGCCTTGCGCCGGCAGGATACGCGGCGGCGGTACGTCGCGCGGCATCGTCGCGAGGGCTTCGGCCGGCACGGCCCCCTGCGCGGTCGGCGTGGCGACGCCTGCGGCGCGGCGCTGGTAGGCGAGCGTCGCTCGGAACGATTGCACCAGCCCAGGCCAGAGCGCCGGATCGGTGTTCTTGAGATCCTCCATGAGCTGATTCTGCATGGCCGGATCGATGGCGCCGAGCGTTTGCAATTCGGCCATGATTGCCGCCATGTCTTGGGGCGGCAGGTTTTGCGCGCTGATCGATTCGGCAGGGGGGGCGATATTGCTGCCCGCGCGGCGTTGCTTCTCGATAGCGGCGGTGTCGGCAACGGAACCACCCGCGGCGAGCACCTCGGCGTCGGTGGTCGGGGCTCGGCCGCTCTTCGATTGGCGCGTGCCGTCTTCGACGCGTGGCACGTGGTGCGGCATGGCGCAGCCCGACCAACTGACCAGTGCCAGCGCAGTCAGCCAGACGGCTCGCTTGCGAAAGTGCATGCCGACCTCGAATTTCATCACGAACATTGCACGAAAGCGACCGCGAACGCGGCAATCGGCGACGTGCTTGCCCCGGGGAATGGATCGGGGGCGAACGATAAGGAAATCGCCGCGATGCGGCAAGGTCGATCATCGGCTGAGCGAGGCCCGCTTCAATGCTGTCATGTCAGCGAAGTGGGAGAGACTCAGGCGGGCTGCCTGGCCGGGTCAAGATAGATAAAGCTCTTGCCCAACCGGCCGCCGTAATTGCCGGCCGAAATGCGCACCAGGCCGGGAGTATCGACGCTCGCCTCGATGGCGGCCTGGGTGGCCCGCACGATCGTCGCCAGATCGCGGCCGTTGAGGATGATCTCCATGATCGAGTGTACCCCCGCGGGCACGCCCGATTCCGCTCCCAGCTTCTCGCGCAGCGTGGGACAGAACTTTTCGTAGGTGCTGGCGACGGAGAACGAATAGCTGCTGCCAGCCTTTGATCCGCTGCTGGCGATCCCGCCCGGAAAGGGCATGACTACTCCCGCTACCTTGGCCGCGGCGTCGCGTCCTCGTTCGGCAGCCAGCAGGGCCGCGTCGACGTCGCGCCCCAGGTACCACAGGTTGCCCCCCATCAGACCATCGGCAAAGCCGAAGCGCCGATCGATCGTGAATTCGCCACTGAGGATCGGCACGACCCACACGCGACGGCCGAAGCGCACATCGCGGAACTGATAGCCATCGCCAAAAAAGGCGAGCTTGCGGCCGAGCTTGTAGTAGGGATCCGAATCGAGCAGGTTGAAGCAGGCAGTGGTAGGGCAGGTGAGCACGTTCTGACAGATGCGCGTGAGGAGCGATCGCTCGAGCGCCTCGACCCGGTCTTTGCGAAACCGCGGCACGTGCAGTTGCACGACGGCGCCGGGGCGACCGTCGGGAGTCTCGAGCGATCCATCGCCGCCGGGCCCGACATAACGATCGAGCCCCGCCTCGCAATCGCACATGATCGTGCTCGACGCGTGGCCCGTCACCGCCGCGATCGAATGGTCGAGCCACGTCCGGTCGCGGGCCGTGATGAGAAATTCCGCGTACAGACTGCGAAAGGCTTCGGCATAGGTATCGTCAACAATCGCGCGGCGAGAATCATCCATGTTGTCTTGCTACCTGCCACGTCCTGGGACGGCCGTCGTCGGTGCTGATGGAAAGCGGGCGTTCGCCGGTCGCGCTCGGTTTTGGACCGCGCGGATCGAATCAGCGTCCTCGACCGCGGCCTTCGTACACCGCCAACTCGGTGATTACCTTGTCCATGAAGATGTCGTGCGACTGCATGGGAATCTGCGGGAACAACTGGCACTCGAAGGCGATGCCCACGAGCGGCGTATCGGGACGAGCCGTCTCGAGCAGCTTGTCGTAGTAGCCCTTGCCGTGTCCCGTGCGACCACCTTCGCGATCGAACGCCACGCCCGGCACCATGACCAGATCGAGCTCCTCGACCGAGACCTGCTTCTCGGGCAGCCCGCGCAGTTCCGGGCGGGGCTCGAGAATCTTGTACATGCCGGTCTCGAGCTCATCCATGCTCTCGAGCAGGAAAAGCTGCAGGATGTCTTCGACACAGTAGGGCACGATGATGCGTTTGTCGCCGGCGAGTGCCTCGGGCAGAAAATGTCGCGTGCGGACTTCGGTACGCACGTCGACGTAGTACATCACGGTCTTGGCCCGAGCGTACTCGGGCAGCGCGACGAACCGCTGGCAGATCGTGCGGCTCAGCTCGTCCTTGTTTTCTTGATCGCGGCGGTTGGCGTGGGCCTGGGCGCGAATCTCGGCTTTGCGTTCGTTCAACACGGGCGTGGTTTCGGTCGTCATGGGGAAAGAGATCCTGTCCTTGACTGCCATGCGGCGGGCATGCCCTCGTGTCACGCCCAGGGGGCTATCGTAGCGAAAGACCCGTCCAGCGCAAACCAGCCCCGGCGACGGCCGCGATCTGGCGGAGCAAGACGCCGGCCAGGCGGGTGTAACAACGGGCGGGGCGTTGGCCGGCGGAGAGGGAGAGATTGAGCAGCCTAGCGCGGCTTCAACTGCACGGTGGCAGGATCGCCGCCGTCGAACGGCACGCGCTTGGCCCCGCCCCAGAGCTCTTCCAGGGCGTAATACTTGCGCGTGTCGGCGTCGAAGAGATGGACGACCACATCGCCGTAGTCGAGCAGGATCCAGCGGGTATTCGTGTACCCTTCGGTCCGCATCTGGTGTTCGTTGAACTGCGCGGCCAACGCGTGGTCGATGTCGTCGCTCATCGCGCGAAGCTGCCGCTGACTGGTACCGGTGGCCACGACAAAGTAATCGAAGATCGGCGTCAACTCACGCATATCGAGCACCACGACCTCGCGGCCTCGACTATCCTGGGCCGCGCGTGCGGCAGCCAACGCTAATTCGAGACTGGCGGGCGAAGAACTGGCGGCGGAGTTTTGCGTACGGCCGACTTCGGATGTGGCCACAGGCATCCTTTCAAAACGGGTCTGATTGCTGTCCGCATGGCTTCTTCCCCTGCGAACGGGAGGGGCAGTGACGCGTGGGGGGACTTCCCGATCGGCGGCTTCGGCTTGACGACCGCTCGAAGCAGGGCAGGAATCCACCTCTATTGTATACAGAACCGACCCGTCCGGCAGCAATCAGGTTCGCCCAGGCCGCTCGCCCCACAAAACGCCGCCGCTATAATGCCGGACCGATCGGCCTTTGGCCGGTTGCACCGTAGAAACTGCCCTATCCTCAAAGCCAACCTGGACATTTCTCCCATGAGCGATTGGATCGAAGCCGGCAAGAAAGCTCCCGATTTCACCCTGCCCAGCGACGATGGCGGCAAGATCAAGCTCTCGGCCCTTAAGGGCAAGCCGGTGGTGCTCTACTTCTATCCCCGCGACGACACGCCGGGCTGCACGAAAGAGGCGTGCGCGTTCCGCGACCGCAAGACCGAGCTCGCCAAGCTGGGGGCCACCGTGCTGGGCGTCAGCACCGACGACCTGGAGAGCCACGGCAAGTTCCGCAGCAAGTACAAGCTGAACTTTTCGCTGCTGGCCGACACCGATCACAAAGTGGCCGAGAAGTACGGCGCGTGGCGCGAAAAGAACATGTATGGCAAGAAATCGATGGGTGTCCAGCGCTCGACCTATCTGATCGATGCCGAGGGGGTGGTCGCCAAGGTCTGGAAACGGGTCCAGGTCGACGGCCACGACGAGCAGGTCATCGCCGCCCTGAAAGAGTTGCCCAAGTAGCTGAACGGGATGGTTCGACCCACCCGCGTGAGGCCGCGCCGATGGAGCGTGAAACCAGGACGCGGTTTCGGTAGTATAGGTAGGCGGTAAGCAGGGGTGTCCATTCCGCCGGGTTCTCCGGCGTCGCCCCTTGAGCAGCCGACTAGGAAAAGGGCTCGAACGATGCGAACCCCGCGCGCGCTCGTGGTGGTATTTGCCCTGGCCTCGACCTTCGGCGGTACGTCCTTCGCGGCCGAGGCCGAAAGCCGGCTGGGACGTCCGATCGAGAATTTCACCCTGAGCGATTTCCGCGGCACGGAACATTCGCTCGACGCCCTGGCCGACAAGAAGCTGGTGGTCGTCGCCTTCCTGGGCACGGAATGTCCGTTGGCCAAGCTCTATGCCCCGCGCCTGGCGGCCCTGGCCGAGGAATATGGACCGCAGGGGGTCGCCTTCCTCGGCATCGACTCGAATCGCCAGGATGCCGTCACCGAAATGAACCACTATGCTCGAGACGCCAAGCTCAACTTCCCACTGCTCAAAGACACGGGCAACGTCGTCGCCGATCAGTTCCAGGCCGAGCGCACGCCCGAGGTCTTTCTGCTCGATGCCGATCGCCAGGTGCGTTACGCGGGGCGGATCGACGATCAGTTCGGCGTGGGATATCAGAAGAACGAACCTACGCGGCGCGATCTGGCCGTGGCCCTCGACGAGGCACTGGCCGGTAAAGCGATCAGCGTGCCGCACGTCGAAGCGGCCGGCTGCCTGATCGGGCGCGTGCGTGATGTGAAACCTGGCGCGACAGTAACCTACTCGAATCAAATTGCCCGCATCTTCCAGCAACACTGCGTCGAGTGCCATCGACCGGGACAAGTGGCTCCCTTCTCGCTGACCGACTACAGCGACGCCGTCGGTTGGGCCGACATGATCGCCGAAGTAGTGCGCGAGCAGCGCATGCCTCCCTGGCACGCCGATCCGAAGTATGGGCACTTCTCGAACGATATTCGTCTGACCGACGACGAACAACAGATGATCTACGAGTGGGCGGCCGCCGGCGCTCCCGAAGGAGATCGCGCCGACCTGCCCGAGCCGCAGCAGTATGTCGACGGCTGGCTGTTGCCGAAGGAGCCCGACCAGATCGTCTACATGAGCGACGACGCGTACACCGTGCCGGCCGAGGGGGTGGTCGACTATCAGTATTTCACGGTCGATCCGGGGTTCGCCGAGGACAAATGGATCCGCGTGGCCGAGTGCATGCCGGGCAATCGCCGCGTGGTGCATCACATTATCGTCTTCGTGCGTCCGCCGGCCGGCGCGAGTGGATCAGGCGATCCGCGTGGCTTCCATTTCCTGGCGGGCTTTGCTCCGGGAACGCGTCCCTTCGTCTATCCCGACAACATGGCCAAGCGCATCCCGGCTGGCTCGAAGCTCGTCTTCCAGATGCACTACACGCCCTGCGGAGAACAACTCGACGACCGCAGCAGCATCGGCCTGGTGTTCGTCGACGATCCGACCAAGGTGCAATATCAGGTGGCCACGGTGGCGTGTGCGAACAACCTGTTCCAGATCCCACCCGGCGCGGACAACCACAAGATCAACTCGTCGAAGAAATTCCGCGACGGGGCGACGATCCTCTCGTTCTTCCCGCACATGCACGTGCGCGGCAAATCGTTCCGCTATGAAGTCGTTCAGCCCGACGGCTCGAGCGAAATCGTGCTCGATGTCCCACGTTACGACTTCAACTGGCAGAACCACTTCATCCTGGCCGAGCCACTGCAGTTACCGCCGAAGTCGAAGCTTTTCTGCACGGCACACTACGACAACTCGGAAAACAATCCGGCGAACCCCGACCCTACGAAGGCCGTCCGTTGGGGCGATCAGACGTGGGAAGAGATGATGATCGGCTGGTTCGACATGGCCGTGCCGGTGGGGGAAAAGCCGAGCCTGGATGAAGATGGGGCGGATCCTGAAAACGACAAGGCAGACCGAGAGACCGGGGGCCAATAGTCGATCGCTCGACCGATCCGGCCGGCTCGAAATGATACAAGTTCTGATATCGGCAATAGAAGGACACTCCCACCGCATTGATAGTCCTTCTGCGATCGGTTATTGTCGTGATCCCCGTGTACGATGAGCGCAGGTCTCACCTTAGCACCAACGCCACTCGAGTAGAGATGACCAAGCAAGACCATGTCGCCCCGCCGCACCTTCATGGTCAAGTCTGCTCGTAGTTGGAGGCATCTTCCCAGTCTTCTGGAGCGAGATCGGCTAGAAGTTGATACAGGTCGTTCGAATCGCCGGTGCTGTCGCCTAGCAAACCTTGAACTCGTTCGAACAGACTTGCGCTGACCAAAACGTAATGCCGGTTCGTCTCGGAATCACTAGAATCGAAGTCCGCCCAGCAGCGAACAAGCTGCCACAGACCTCAGCGATGGAACACCGCCATCGGTGACGCGCCGCATAGCGTTAACAGCGGACCAAGTAGCAACAACCAGAGGCACCTTAAGTCTAATCTGGGGCCAAGTGCTGTGTCACGCTGGCAGGCTCCGATCGGGTGAAACGCCCTTCAGGATTGTCGCCCTACACATCGCACACCAGCATCACCATATCGTGCAATTCGCCGTCGCGGTTGCGGACGAAGCCCGTTAGACGCACCACTTCTTCGAACCCGGCGCGGCGCAGGAACTCGATCAGCGGCGTTTGCGGGCTGCCACATTCGTGGACCAGCTTGTGCAGCCCCAACTCGCGGGCGAGGGCGGTCACCTCGTTCAACATGGCGCTCGCCACGCCGCGTCCCCGATAGTCGGGATGCACGCTCAAGCGCAGCTTGCCCACGTGCCCCGTCCACAGATCGGGATCGAGCAACAACGTAGCGTCGGCCACGATGCGATCGGCGTCCCAAGCGAGAATGGGCATCACGTGATGGTAGTCGAGCTCGGCGCACCAGCGCTCGACACGTTCGCTGTCGGGCAGGTCACGACGGAAGAATTGCCGCTCCGAATCGGGCGCGGCGTGGACGAACTGTTCCAGGCTTTTCCAGTCCGAAGGCACCATGGGCGTGACGGTTAGTTCCACTCCGTCGAGCGTGGCGATATGGCGCGGGTAGCGGCGCACGACGCGTTCATCGCAGGTCGCGAGGGGGAGAGGCATACACACTCCTTGTTAAGAGAATCTGCTGTTCGTCGTAGACAGGACGGCCCCCCTTCCTGTCAGAAAACTTCGATCCCTACGCGCCCCTGGCTCAAAGAAGGCCCGCGGAGACGTCGGGCCGTCGATTGTCGGGCGCTGCGCCGGGGCTCCTTCGCAGCACAGGCATGAACAACTCCCACGCCGGCAGGGAAGTCGGTCGGGTCGCTTCAGCCCGACAACTCCCCTGTCGTGCGCCCGGCGTGGGTGCTTCGGTTGCGCGGTCTAGGGAATCTGCTTCTCCTCGAGCGGATATCCATGGAAAAACTCGGACTGGGCCTCGATCTTGGTCACCACGCGGATGCCGGCCTGCTCTTCGCTGGTTACCTTGATGCGATCGCCCGCTCGCAAATCGTCGAGCGTCGCGGGCTTGCCGTCGCGCATGATCTGCGCATCGTTCGCCACGGTATGCGTGTGCTCGGCCTCGCCCCCGGCGAACGTCATCACCAGTTTTTTATCGCCGGCGGATTTGACGATGCCCTGATGAACCGGGAACAACCCCTCGACGAGCTCTTGCCAGCCCGCTTCTCGATCGGGCCAATGTTCTCGATCGAAGCTGGGCACCCGTTCGAGGAACTGCGGCGTCGCATCGAGGACGAAGTAGTTCGTCGTCTCGTCGAAGCGCAGATTCATCTCACGCCAAGGCACCGGAAACAGCTTGCTTCCAAAGCCCAGGAACCCACCGTGCGACAAGATCGCATAGGTGATGCGTCCGCTCCGCACGTCGAACATCAGATCCTCGACCTTGCCGAGATTCTCGCCGAGCGGACTGCGCACCGGCATGCCGATCGCATTACTGGCACGGAAGGAAGAAGCTGCCTGCACTTGCGGAGTCTGGGCAGGAGCATCGTTTGCTGAAACGGCGCAGGGTAGAATTAAAACTCCGAGAAGCCCTACACCCAACAGAAGTCGAACTATCGATGCGGAAAACATGGCTACCTCCCTCGATCGCTGCGCCGACCGCTACCGCTTCGGCGCGCGGTCAGCAAACCGGTGGAACTTTCTCCCCGACGATCGTGCGTTGTCGGCGATCATCGGTGCTCGCGCACCCGTGGCGGTGAGGCTCGCCTGTTCAGAAAACGGGCGCGGACCGCGTGGCGCCACGATCCGCGCTCTACGAGCCTTGCCGTCCGAGTTCCCGTGGCAGCGCCACCGGCATTCGTCGCGCGACAAGACTGGCAGATTCGATGTTGCGTCGCGGCCTTTCGTAAATCCGCGCGGGTACATCCGACTCGGCGACGCGTGTCACAAGAATTTTACACTTTGCGCCAATCGCTGAGCTGCGGAGCCATTCCAAGAGAGGGCGATCCTGCCTGAAAACACCTCGCCGATATCGAATGACGTGCTGGCAGCGATCGGCGTTTCTCCAAAGCGCGCAATGCCTTCAGTGCCGTCAGCACGCCGGATCGAATCAACCCATCCACGGCGCTGTATCTTTCGAGTCGTGAGGGCCCCCAAGACGCTGGACACTTACCAGTCCACGAACATGCGTGCGCTATCGATCATGTGACTTGCTACATTTCGTGCTCGAAGTTCCCGGGGTACACTGGCGCGACTCTGTCCCACCTTCCATATTCAACATCCATGCTTGGCATTCGCATGTACCGATTCCTGGCTTCGCTCGCTGGGGCCCTGCTACTGGTGAGCATGACTAAACTGGCGCCCGCCGAAGATTGGCCGCGGTGGCGAGGGCCGCGCGGCGACGGCACCTGGCAGGCGCCAAAACTACCCGCCCAGTGGCCTGCGGATGGCCTGAAGCGGCGCTGGCGCCAACCGATCGGAGGCGGCTACGCCGGCGTGGTGGCCAGCGACGGACTCGTCTACACGATGGATCGTCAGCGGAAGCCGGGCGAGGCCGAGCGCGTGCTTGCCTACCGTGCCGACAATGGCGAGCCCGTGTGGCAACACGCGTACCCGGTCGCCTACGGCGATCTCGACTACGGCAACGGCCCACGTGCTGCCCCCACCATCTTCGAAGATCGGGTCTACACGCTCGGCGCGGTGGGGCACGCCTATTGCCTCGACGTGCGGACGGGCGAAGTCATCTGGAGCAAGGATTTCGTCCGCGATTACGCGGCGCAACTGCCCGAATGGGGACTGGCCGCTTCCCCCGTGGTATTCGAGAACCTGGTGATCCTGCAACCAGGGGTACGACCCGATGGTTGCCTTGTCGCTCTCGATCGTGCCACGGGGCAGGAGGTGTGGCGTGCCTCGACCGATCCCGCCGGTTACGCGACACCGATTCTCATCGAACGCGCCGGCCAGCCACAATTGATCTGCTGGACGCCCGAGCACGTCATCGGCGTGCAACCGCGCGATGGCAAGATGTTGTGGAGCATTCCCTACAAGGTGACTTACGGAGTGTCGATCGCCACGCCTATCTTTGCCGAAGACCTCGTCTTCGTCAGCGGTTACTGGGAGGGCTCGAAGGCTATCCGCTTGGGCCAAGAGCCGGGCAACGTTGAGTTGGCTTGGGAGAACGAGCGCGAGCTGCGCGGACTGATGTCGCAGCCCCTTTATCGACAGGGATACGTCTATTCGCTCGACAAGACACTGGGGCTGACTTGCTTTGAACTCGCCAGTGGGCGCAAGTTGTGGGATGACGGCAATCAGCTCACGCCGCGCGACCGCAATCCTCAGGCGAGCCTCGTCTGGTTGGGGGATGAAGACCGCGCCATCGCACTGAATGCCAATGGCGAGCTCGTATTATTCCGCCTCCGGCCCGCTGGCTACGTGGAGGAATCGCGGACGAACATCATCGGCCCGACCTGGGCGCATCCGGCCTACACCGAGCGGGCTGTATTCGCGCGCGACGACAGCGAACTCGTGTGCGTCGAATTGCCCGCGGTCGATGCCCCAAGCTCGTCCAACGCTGGCGGTGGCAACTAATTCTCAGGAAGTCACGACGGAGCCAAACTCAACATGTCGCAACAGAACCCCACCGATCGTGTCGCCACGGTTCGCCCTGTCGAATACGCCGAGTCCACCGGACGCGTGCGGGAGATCTTCGACGACATCATGGCCACCAAGAAGATCGACTTTATCCCGAACATGTGGAAGACGCTGGCCAACTATCCTCCTTTGCTCGAAGAGACCTGGCAGCGATTGAAGCGGATCATGGGTCCCGGGCGGCTCGACCCCTTGACCAAGGAGATGATCGCCCTGGCGGTCTCCGCCACGAACGGCTGCGCCTACTGCATCAATTCGCACACGGCGGCGGTCAAGAAGCTCGGTCTCGACGACGAGGCATTGGGCGAGCTGCTCTCGGTCGTGGCACTCTTCAATTCGACCAATGCGCTGGCCGATGCCTATCAGATCCGCCCCGATATTCTGCCCCCACTTTAGACTCGCGCGGCAGGGCGTGCCATCGCCAGTTGTATTTCAGCCCATCGCATGCGGACTGGGGGGAACATCGCTCAGCCGCGGATATTTCGTGCGCAACGTCTCTTCGAGCTTGCGCATCACCTCGGGCTCGAGCACGTGTTCGATTCGATCAGCGCTACGATCGACCCGGCTCGGTGCGACATCGGCGTAGTTAATCAGGTACAGTTCCCACAGTCGGTGATTGCGCACCACGCGTTGCGCCTCGACCGCGCCGGCACGGGTCAGTGTCACGACGTCTCGACTACGAAGCTCGACCAATCCTTCGCGTTCGGCCCGGGCGATCACCTGCTGAAGCCGCCGGAAGTTCCACGAGCGCAAGTCGAGCAATTGCATCATCGAGATCGGCCTATCCGCCAGATCCGCGGCCGTGGCCACAGGCTGAATCGCCTCGAGCAACTCGTAGCAGCCGCGCAACAGGTGTTGCTCGGCGACTTCTTGACGCAAGCGGCGGTCGGCCAGCAGGCGGTGCAGAAATCCTCGCTTCGTGCCAAACAGCAGGCTGATCCCAAACGCCAACGCGCCGGCCAGGACGATGACCGCCCCCGCGGCCAACCGGGGAAACAAAGCACTGCCCAGAGCGCCCACCGCCGCACTAGCTCCCCCCAAGAGCGCCGCGACGAGGGTCATGCGGCGCAAATCGTCGGTCCAGAACCTCGCCGCCGAGGGGGGAATGATCAGCATGGCCACCACGAGCAGCAGGCCCACGCTTTGCAAACCAATGACCGAGACCGCCGCCACGAGCGACATCAGTACGAGATCGAGCCACGTGACGGGCCAACCTTCGGCGGCCGCATAGTTCTCGTCGAAGCAGACGAGCGACAACTCTTTAAAAAGCAGCGTGCAGATCACGAGCACCACCAGCGAGGCCGCCGAGATCAGATTCACATCCGCCGCCACGAGCGAAGCGGCTTTGCCAAAGATGAATCCCTGCAGCCCCGCCGCGCCCCCGGAGGGAATGCTCTGTACGACGGTAAAGAGCACGATGCCAAAGCCGAAGAAGACCGATAACACGATCGCCAGCGCCGCGTCTTCCTTGATCCGCGTCAGACGTCGAATCGCCAGGACGCTCGCCAGACCGCACGCCCCGGCGATCAGCGCGCCGGTCAGCAGCCCGGGAAGCGACTTGCCGCTGCCGGGCGAGATGCTCTCCATCACGATGAAAGCCGTGGCAATCCCGGGCAGCGAGGCATGTCCCACGACATCCCCGGCCAGGGCTCGCTTGCGCAGCAGCATAAACGTGCCCACGACGCCACCGACGACGCCCAGCAACATGGTGCCGGCCAACACGATCCGGGTGTTGTAGTCGCGCAGGCTGACCACCCGCCACACATCGGCGGAGTCCGGCCAGCTCAACCGGTGGTCGACCAGCGAGAGGGAGTTCGGCTTCGCCGCATGCTCGATCGCCTGGTGCGCATCTTCGTGCGGGGCCGCCAGCGCGAGCCCGATTCCGCCCCCCCAGACCAGCAGCGTCACGACGATCAACATCCAGCTTCGCATTCTTTCCACCTGGCAGCGGGCACTTTTCAGCAGCTCTCGGGGGGTGTACTTCCAGCCCACCCTCCGCGCGTTGCAGCCTAATCTCGAGCCATGCGTACCGGCAAGGGCAGGGGGGGCGTGACACTTTTCAGGCTCGTCACCATTGGACTCTCCGGCACGATCCACTCGACCCGCGCCAGCCGATGCCCCCTACCCCGCGGGAACCTGTGTTACCGCACGAAACTCCGTCTGCCGCCTCAGGATCGGTGCAGTTTTGCCAGCCCGCAACGCCGTAAATAGGTGAGCTATGTTTTCTTCGAGCGGATATCCGCGGGGAACGTTGCGATCTGGAGATGGCGACTCCTCGCTCCGCGTTTTGGACGTTTCCGTTCGAGTTCGTCGTCGCACGCGCCCGGGATGGGTGGCGGCGCCGACGGCGCGGCTCCCCCCAGCCACGGCGAGAGAATTCCCACCATGCCTGCCCCCACCGTTACGTCGAATCGCACGAACGACCGCGCGCAGAACGCGGAGTTCGAAGAACTGAAGCGCCGCATCCACTCGAAGCTGGTCGACAAGCTCGACCTTACGCGCGTGGGTGAGATGGCGGGCGATACGCTGCGCCGCGAAATCCGCCTGGTGATCGAGCACCTGTGCGATACCGAAGACACCCTGCTCAATCGCAACGAGCGCGAGCGGCTGATCGAAGAAGTGCTCGACGAGACGTTCGGTCTCGGCCCGCTCGAGTTCCTGCTCAAGGACTCGACGATCAGCGATATCCTGGTCAACGGCCCTCGCAGCGTGTACGTCGAACGTCGGGGCAAGCTGGAGAAGACCAACGTGGTCTTCCGCGATAACAACCACTTGCTGCAGATCATCGACCGCATCGTGTCGCGGGTGGGTCGCCGCGTGGACGAAGTCTGCCCGATGGTCGACGCGCGTCTGCCCGACGGCTCCCGTGTGAACGCGATTATTCCGCCGCTGGCCCTCGACGGGGCGGCGCTGTCGATTCGCCGTTTCGGCTCGAATCCGCTCAAGCTCGAAGACCTGCTGAACTACAAGGCCTTCACGCCCGAAATGGTGATGCTGCTCGAAGGCTGCATCAAGGCCCGCTTGAACATGATCATCTCGGGGGGTACCGGCTCGGGTAAGACGACGCTGTTGAACACGCTGTCGAGCTTCATCCCGAACCACGAGCGCATCGTGACGATCGAGGACGCGGCCGAGTTGCAATTGCAGCAGGACCACGTCGTGCGGCTCGAAACGCGCCCGGCGAACATCGAAGGCAAGGGAGCCATCACGGCGACCGACCTCGTGCGCAACGCCCTGCGTATGCGTCCCGAACGCATCATCATCGGCGAATGCCGCGGCGCCGAAACCCTCGACATGCTCCAGGCCATGAACACGGGTCACGAAGGCTCGCTGACCACGGTCCACGCCAATACGCCGCGCGACGCGTTGGCCCGTCTCGAGACGTTGATCACGATGACCGGCTTCGAGCTGCCGCTCAAGGCGATGCGTCAGCAGATCGCCAGCGCCGTGGACGTCATCATTCAGGCCAACCGCCTGCAGGGTGGTCCGCGCAAGATCACGCACATCTCGGAAGTGGTCGGCATGGAGCAAGACACGATCGTGATGCAGGATATCTACTTGTTCGAGCAGACCGGCATCGACGAGAACGGCCGCGCCCATGGCCGCTTCATCTCGACCGGCATTCGACCGGCGTTCATGGACCGCCTCGAGCAGGCTGGCGTGCGTTTGCCGGCCAGCGCGTTCCGTCAGCGCGTGATGCTGGAGGACTAGCGCCGCCGCGCGGTGGTCCGCGTTTCGCAAGCCTTCGTCCCAAGACAGAATCGCATGACACCTGTACTACTCATCAGCATTGCGGCCTTTATCGGCGTGGCGGCCCTCGTCGGCGGCGTGGCGATCATGTTTCGCGACACGACCGACGAGAAGGTTGAAGACCGGCTGGCGAACTTCACGTCGAGCGGATCGCCCGGCACGAAGAAGGGCAAACGCGACAAAGAACCGACGCTGCTCTACGAGCCGTTGACCGATACGAAGGGATTCTTCCACGAGTTGCTGGCCCGTTTCGGCAACGTCGAGTTGCTCTTCGAGCAGGCCGATACCAAGCTCACACCAAAACAGTTCTGTCTTGCCTCGGGCGTCATGGCGCTGGCCGGCTGGGGCGTCTCGCTCTATGTCGGCATCCCGGTCGCCTTCACGCCGCTGGCGGCCATGTTTTCCGCGACGCTCCCTTTGCTGTGGTTGCTCTTCCGCCGCCGCAAGCGGATGAAGATGTTCGCCACGCAGCTTCCCGACGCGTTGGAATTGATCGCCCGCGCGTTGCGTGCGGGCCATAGTCTCGCGGCCGGCATGGCGCTCGTGCAGGAAGAAATGACCCCGCCGATCGGCACCGAATTTGGCCGCTGCGCCGACGAACATGCGTTCGGCGTGCCGCTCGAAGACGCTATGCGTCAGATGTGCGACCGCATGCCGAACCTCGACCTGAAGTTCTTCGCGACGGCCGTCATCCTGCAACGTCAGACGGGGGGCGACCTGGCCGAAATCCTCGACAAGATCGGCTACCTCGTTCGCGAACGATTCAAGATCTGGGGTCAGGTGCAGGCGCTCACCGGCGAAGGCCGCCTGTCGGGTATCGTGCTCCTGGCCCTGCCCCCGGCGCTGTTCGCGGTCGTGTACAAGTTGAACCCCGAATACGTGATGGTGCTCTTCACCGATCCGATGGGCAAGAAGATGCTCGCCGGCGCCGCGGTGATGCAATTGCTCGGGGCGCTCGTGATTCGCAAGATCGTCAACATCAAGGTGTGAGGCCAACCGTGCTGTTCGCCGACCTCATCAACTTCGAAAGTCTCGTGCCGCTGGCGGTCTTCGGTCTATTTGCCGTGGGCGTCTGGTGGTTTCTCGATATCGTGGCGGCCGGGGGCTCGCGCGCGTCCGACCGGCTCGACGAGTACAAGAACCCCGCGCTGCGCAAGCGCGAGGAGAATCTGCCCGTCAAGAAGTCGGACAAAATGGCCAAGGTACTGGCGAAGAACGCCCCCGCCTTCGCCGCGCCGCTCGTTCCCAAGAACGAGATGGAACAGAGCAAGCTCAAAATCCGCCTCGCCAACGGCGGCTTTCGCAGTGAAACGGCGGCCAGCATCTTCCTGGGACTCAAGTTCGCCGGGCTGCTTGGCGGGTTCTTCTTCGGTGGCGGCATCATGGTGGCCGCGACCGGGTTCGGGCAAGACTCGCTCTACGGCTCCACGATCATTGCCGGCATCTGCTTCTACCTGCCCGACCTGGTCCTGTGGTTCATCACCAAGCAACGCAAAGACAGCATCTTTTTCACGTTGCCCGACGCGCTCGACTTGCTCGTGGTGTGCGTCGAGTCGGGCCTGGGACTCGACCAGGCGATGCGCAAGGTGAGTGAAGAGATGAAGAGCACGGCGCGGGTCATCTCCGAAGAGTTCGCCCTGTGCAACTTCCAGTTGCAGATGGGACGCTCGCGCGCCGAGGCCCTCCACGAACTGGGGGTACGCACCGGGGTCGACGACCTCCGCGCCCTGGCGGCGATCCTCATTCAGGCCGACAAATTCGGCTCGAGCATCGCCCAGGCCCTGCGCGTGCAGAGCGACTCGATGCGGACCCGTCGCCGGCAGTTGGCCGAGGAACGAGCCGCCAAGACCGCCGTGAAGCTCATCTTCCCGCTGGTGATCTTCATTTTCCCCGGCATTTTCGTGGTGCTCGTCGGACCGGCAGCGATCACGATGACCCGGGAGATGTTCCCGGTTATGTCGGGAAGCTAGGGCCTTTGGGAACTGCGGGTTAAAGTGCGCAAGGGAAACCGTAGCCGAACGCTCCCGCTGCCGATATAGATGAGTAGCCACGCCGAGGGCAGCGCCCTGGGCACTTCGGATAGCGAGCATGGTAGCTCGTCACGAAATGGCCGCACACGCGAACACGGACGTTTGGGAGACCGGATCATGCGGCGTCTCTGCACGTTGGCCTTTGTCGGAGCGATCTGTGGCGCCACGCTTGGACCGGCAACTGCCGTCCAGGGGGACGTCTTGAGCCGAGTCTGGCACGGCTATAAGCAGAACCGCGAGTGGCCTTACCCTTACGTCTATCCCGATCGCGAGCAGGTGCGCGGCACGATGTCGATCATCGTCGCCAATGGCTGGCGCACGCAGAACACGCTCGGCGATCAGTATTTTGTCGACGAGGGTTCCGAGCTGAACGATGCGGGCAAGCTGAAGCTGCGCTACATCGCGCGACTCACGCCGACCCAGCGTCGCACGGTCTTCGTGCTCGAATCGGACGATCCGACGGTCACCGCCGCCCGCATCGAGGCCGTGCAGACGGCCATGGCGCACTACCTGGCGGCGGGCGAGGAACCGATGATCACCACGACGCGCGTGCCGAACCTCGGCTCGTCGGCCGAGTACATCGACCAGGTCGAGCGTAAGTTCCGCGACACCACGCCCGATCCGCGCATTCCCAAGGAATCGTCGGACGATCAGGCGAATTAGCCGCCGCACGGTCCGCGCGGCACGGCCTGGCACGTTCGATGTGCTAGCGCCATTTCGCCAGCAGGCCGTCACCTACAGACGCCGCAAAGTCTGTCGTAAGTGCGCAGCCTCTCCTTTCCGCTACAGTCGCTACGGTCGGGCAACCGATGCTAGTAACGAAGCGCGCTACTCTCGTGGTGCGTTTGCGACTGGGATTCGCCCGTACGGGAACAGGGAGGTGTCTGGTGTACAAGCCCTTGCCTTGGATCATCGCGCTCGTGAGTGCCGTGCTACTGGGCACCGTGAGCTCGCCGCTCCATGCCCAAACCACATCGGGAGAATCAAGCTGGTTCGGGGGCAACAAGTCGGGAGCGACCTCCGGCTCGTCGAGCTACGGCCTGAAACGGAAGAGCCCCTGGAAGCGTTTCACCGACGGAGTTTCCTCGACGTGGACTCGCGGCACGGGCGCCGTGAAGGGAGCTTTCATCAAAGAAACCGGCCCGATCGACGAGACCTCGCTGTCGAACACGCCGGCCAAGGCCAGCAACGACCTCAACGTCGCCACGGCGCGTCTCAAGGCCACGAACGGCCGCTCGGCCGAGGCCGAAACGATCTACCGGCAAGTGCTCGAGGACGATCCCGAGCATCTCGGAGCACTCCTGGGTCTGGCTCGCCTGATGGATCACTACGGTAAGACCGACGAGGCGATCGAGCTCTATCGCTTTGCCGTCAACGTACACCCCAAGGAGGCGTCGGCTCACAACGATCTCGGTTTGTGCTACGGTCGCCATCGCCGTTTCGAGGAAGCCGCCAGGCAGCTCGAAATCGCCGTGAAGATTCAGCCCGACAAGGAACTGTATCGCAATAACCTTGCTTCGGTTCTCGTCGCCCAGGGGCGCAAGAACGAGGCGCTCAAGCACATGCTGGCCGTGCATTCCCCGGCCGTGGCGCACTACAACGTGGGCTTTCTGCTAGGGCAGTCGGGGGATATCCGGGGGGGGATCGAGGAGATCGACCAGGCGCTGCAGCTCGATCCCAACATGAAGGAAGCACGCCAGCAACGCGGCCTCCTCTTGGCGCGGCTCCCCGGGCCGGTCGGCGAGCACTACCTGGTTCGCCAACAACAGGGACAGGCACAGGTACAGCCTCAATTCGAGGTGGCTCGTCGTCCCGAGCCCTACACCACGTCTCCGACGGTCAATCCGCCGACCGCCGCGGGGCCGATGACTTCTCCGATGCCGGCAGTCATGCCTCCGGCGGCGACTGCCCCGACCGAGCCGCAAGTTCCCGGTGCGGGCAATGCCTACCCGCCCAGCCGCTACTAAGCCACGGCAGGCGTCTCGCTCGAGATCACGCCGGGCAGCAATTCGTTCAATCGTCGCCGGCGGTGCTCGAAGATCTGGTCGAGATTGCGCTCGACGAACAGCAGGCGTGCCATGCGGCCGAGCGAGCCCAATGGCAATTCATACTCGACACGATCGACCGAAATCGTCCCCTGTGGCACCTCGTAGAACTCGTGCCAGTGGTGCCAGCGCCGGTAAGGCCCCTTGGCCTGCAAGTCGCTGAAGGCGTAGGGGGGGTCGAACGTCTCGATGCGGGTCTGCCAGTAGAAAGGTATTCCGCCCAGCTTGAGCCGGTAGTCGATCAACGTACCGGGACGCATTTCGATCGGCCGCGGCGTGAGGATTTGAAACCGCAGAAACTCGGGCGTGATCGCCTCCAGATTGGCCGCATCCGAGAAAAAGGCAAACACTTCGTCGCGCGGCCGGCGAATCAATTGCACTCGCTGGAGATGATACGTTTTCGACATGGTTCGTAGAAGAAAACCGTTACACAGGGCAGGGTACACCAACCGTTAAACGCTTGTGCGCAGGGCCGCTTCTAGCGTGGGATACTTGAACGCGTAACCCGCCTCGAGCAACGCTTGCGGCACGGCTCGCTGCGAGGTGAGCAGGATTTCACCGAACCCGCCGATGGCCAACTTCAAGCCAAACGCCGGCACGGGAAAGATCGCCGGACGGTGCAGCACTCGCGCCAGGGTGCGCGTGAACTCGCGATTCGTAACCGGATGGGGCCCGGTCGCATTGGCGGCCCCTTGCAGACTCTCGTGCTCGATCGCAAACAGGATCAGGCCGACGATGTCGTCGACGTGAACCCAGGGCATCCACTGATTTCCGCTTCCCAGGCGCCCGCCCAACCCGAGCTTGAAGGGGAACAGCATTTTTGCCATCGCGCCGCCTCCTTTGCCGAGCACGATGCCGATGCGCGGATTGACGACCCGCATTCCCAAGTCGCGGGCACGATGCGATTCGGCCTCCCAATCGCGACAGACGTCGGCCAGAAAATCGCTGGCCGGCGGCGAATTTTCGTCGAGCACTTCGTCGCCACGCGAACCGTAGTAGCCGACGGCCGACGCAGAGACGAGTACCCGGGGCCGCGTGGTCAGTTGCTCTAGCCCACGTACAAGATTTCGCGTGCCGAGAATACGGCTCTCGCGGATGCGTCGTTTCTTCTCGGCATTCCAGCGACCTTCGGCGACCGGCTCGCCCGCCAGATGCACGATGGCATCCACGCCTTCCAAGGCGGCCGCGGTGGGGAGCTCTTTTTCGGCGTCCCAGCGGATGGCCGTCACATCCCCCAGCTTTGCCCGTGCCGATTCGGGCGAACGCGAGAGCACGACGGGCCGATCGAGTCGTTTGACGAGTTCCTGCCCGATGAATCCCGTCGCCCCCGTGACCAAGACTCGCATTTCCGCACTCCACTGCTCGAGTTTGAGCATCGCCCTGTCCGTAGAATCTCAATGTAACAAACCGCGGCCGCGACTGCGGGATAACCCTGAATTCAACGTAAGACCAACGCCTTTCGCAAAGTAGCACTGGCTGTTAGCCTGTGCGAGGGCAAGGCCACGCTGGGAAAGCGTGCGGACTTCGTGCCGCCGTTCGTCACTGGTCACCTACTCCGCTCATGTCTCTCATTCACCTCATCCTGCTCGGCCTGCGGCATCATTGGCGGATGCATCTGGCGGTGGCGCTGGGGGTGGTTGCCGGCACAGCGGTACTGACGGGTGCCTTGCTCGTCGGCGACTCGATGCGCGGCAGCCTGCGGCATATCGTGGTCGATCGGCTGGGAGCCACCGATTCGATTCTCGTTGCTCCGCAGTTCTTCCGCCGCGAACTGGCCGCCGAGTTGGCCGCTCGGCCTGAATTCGGCCAATCATTCACCGAGGCGATCCCGGCCATCGTGCTGCAGGGCACGCTCGAGTTGCCGGGGGACAAACGACGCGCCAGCGGGGTCGACGTTTTTGGTACCGAGTCCCGTTTCTGGAAGCTCGATCCGAACGGACCGCAGCCCACGCTCAAGTCAGGCGAAGTCGCCCTGAACGAACCGTTGGCAAAAGAACTCGGCGCCCAGGTGGGCGACGAGGTGATCGTGCGATTGCCGCGCCTCGACGCCGTGCCGGCCGACAGCCCCCTGGGACGCAAGACCGAAACGATCCGCAATCGTCGCCTCAAGGTCTCAGCCATTCTGCCGGCCGCAGGCCTGGGGCGTTTCGGCATTCGCCCCGACCAGCAATGGCCCCTCAACGCTTTCGTCGATCTCGACACGCTAGCGTCCAGCCTTGGTGAACCGACGCGCATCAATGCCATTTTCGTCGCAGGCAACGATCCGACCCGCGCGGCCGGCGCCCAGTTGGAGTCCGCGCTGAGCACGTGGCTGCAGCCGACGCTGGCCGACTACGGCGTCACGCTCGAGCGCACCCCGCAGGGTTACCTCAACCTGACCAGCGATCGCATGATGCTCGAGCCGGCGCTCGTCCGCGCCGCCGAGAAAGCAGTGCCGTCCGAGCGTCGGCAATCGTCGTTCACCTATCTGGCGAACGACATTCGCCGGGGCGATTTCTCGATTCCCTACTCGACGATCGCGGCCATCGATCCGCGCACGATGCCACCGCTGGGACCTTTTCTCACCAGCGAGGGTCAGCCGCTCGACCGCATCGGCGACGACGAGATCGTCTTGAATCGTTGGGCCGCCGACGATCTCGAGGCGAAACCGGGGGACGAGATCTCGCTTACCTACTTCGAGCCGGAAAGCACGCACGGCGAAGTGGTCGAGAAAACGACGACGCTGCGACTCAAGGCCATTGTCGAATTGGAAGGCGCAGCGCGCGATCCCGACTTCACCCCCAAGCTCGAGGGCGTAACCGACGTCGATTCGATGGGCGATTGGGATCCGCCGTTCCCCTTCGATGCGGCCCGCATTCGCAGCGACGACGAACAATATTGGGACGACTACCGCACGACGCCTAAGGCCTTTGTCTCGCTCGCCACGGGACGTCGACTGTGGGGCAGTCGTTTCGGCGATACGACGACCATCCGCTTTGTACCCGACGACAGTGCCAAGAGCGCGGCAGAGCAGGTGGCGGCTCTCGCCGCGGCGATTCGTCCCGACCCTGCCGAGATGGGACTGCGCTTCATTCCCGTGAAACGGATGGGGCTAATGGCGGCCTCCGGCACGACGCCGTTTGGCCTCCTCTTTCTCGGCTTCAGCATGTTCATCATCGCCTCGGCCGGCATGCTGATCGCCTTGCTGTTCCGCCTGGGGGTCGAGTCGCGGGCCAGCGAGTTGGGCGTGTTGGCCGCGGTCGGCACGCGCTGGCGGCGGGCCCGTTTGCTCCTGGCTGGCGAAGGATTATCGGTCGCCGCGCTGGCCGCCGTGGTCGGCGTGCTAGTGGGGGTCGGTTATGCGTGGCTCATGCTCGTCGGGCTGCGCACCTGGTGGCTCGCGGCGGTTAGCACGCCATTCCTCGAACTTTACGCCACGCCGACGAGTCTCATCGCCGGATACGTGGCGGGCGTCTTCCTGGCGGCCACGGGCATGCACTGGGCTGTGGCTCGCCTGGGCAAACAATCGGCCCGACAGTTGCTTTCGGGGCAGGTAGCCGAGACGCCGATTGCGGGAAAGGCTCCCTCGCGCTGGCCGCGGCGAATCGCATACTCCGCCCTCGCGTTGGCCGCGCTGCTCACCGCCGTGGCCAGCCGCCTGGTCAACGAAGCGCAGGCCGGCGCCTTCTTTGGCTCGGGCATGTTGGTGTTGATCGCCTTGTTGCTCTTGCTGCGAAGCTGGCTCGCGACCGACTCGGCGCGATCGCTCATCGCAACCGGCAGGGCACCGCTAGTCCGACTCGCGCTGCGCAATGGAGGACGCCACCCAGGACGTACCACACTCACCGTGGGGCTCGTCGCGACGGCCAGCTTTCTCATCGTGGCGATCGGCGCCTTCCGCCTCGATCCCCCGGGCGACTCGGCCCAGCGCGACACGGGAACCGGCGGCTTTGCCCTGCTAGCCGAGAGCGATCAACCGATCTACGAGGATCTGAACGCTGCGTGGAATAGTGCAGCGCCGGCTGCCGCAACGTCGACATCCACGAACAGCTCAACGCCTCACGTGTTCGCACTGCGCCGCCGGGTGGGGGACGATGCCAGTTGCTTGAACCTGTTTCAGCCGAGCCAACCCGAGGTGCTCGGCGTGCCGCGATCGCTCATCGAGCGCGGCGGCTTTGCCTGGGCAGCCTCGGCCGCGAACACGCGGGAAGAGCAGGCCAACCCTTGGCTGCTACTCGAGCGCGAGCCGGGCAAGGACGCAAGGGGAAATCCCATCGTGCCCGTCGTGCTCGATCAAAACACGGCCATGTACAGCCTGCACCTCTACGGTGGTCCTGGCTCGACCTACGAGATCGAAGACGACGCCGGACGTCCCGTGACGCTCGAAGTCGTGGGGCTGCTCAAGAACAGCATCCTGCAAGGGGACGTGCTCATGGCCGAAGCGAATTTCCGCCGACTCTTTCCGAACGTGAGCGGGTATCGGTTCTTCCTGATCGACGCCACCCAGGCGCAAACGGAGCAGATCGCAAAGCAACTCGAAGGCGAATTGGGCGATTATGGCTTCGACGCGACACGCCCCGCGGCGCGATTGGCCAGCTTCTTCGCCGTGCAGAACACCTACCTGGCGACGTTCCAGAGCCTCGGCGGTCTCGGGCTGCTACTCGGCACGTTCGGACTGGCCACGGTCGAGCTGCGCAACGTGCTCGAGCGACGCAGCGAACTGGCGCTGCTGCGGGCGACGGGCTTCCGACGCCGGCGTCTGGCCGGGCTGGTCCTGCTAGAAAACGCCACCTTGCTCGTACTCGGGCTGGCCATCGGCGTCTTCGCGGCACTGGTCGCCATCAGCCCTCATCTGCTCGGTGGTTCGGCAGGCCTCCCCTTCGCCACACTGGCCGCGACCTTGGGGCTCGTGCTGATAGCCGGATTGCTGGCCGGATTTGCCGCGGTGCGAACGGTGCTGCGGGCGCCACTGGTGCCCGCCTTGCGCGGTGACTGAAAAACTCGCAAGGCCCCCGAGTGCAGCGACTTGGACTGCCGCCCGGCGGCCGATTTGCTACACTGTCGGCACTTCACTCCAACCCATCCGCCTAGCGACCTGCCGGAGATTTGCTCGCATGAAGGACTTAGCGCTCGTCATCGCGTTCATTGGACTGACGGTTGTCTGCTGGGGAGTCTACGGGCCGGTGCTGCACCGTGGGCAGGAGGGGATGCGGCCGGACGTGACCGTCAAAGGGAGCCGGCTCCGTCCGTTGATTTGCGTCGGCGTGGCCTACTTCGTCATCGCCGTGGTCGCGCCGATCGCCATGCTGCAGTTCTTCGGCGAGCAGATGGGGGAGAGTGGCGAAGGCTACTGGACCTTCACCGGCACGTTCTGGAGCCTGTTGGCCGGGACGGCGGGGGCGCTCGGTGCGTTGGGGATCATTCTCGCCTTCTTCTTCGGGGGCAAACCGACCTACGTCATGCCACTCGTCTTCGGCTGCGCGCCGGTGGTGAATGCCTTCCTGACGATCTATTGGGCGGGTACTTGGAAATCGGTCAGTCCCTGGTTTCTCTCGGGGCTGATCCTCGTGGCCATCGGCGCGTTCATGGTGCTCTTCTTTGCTCCCAAGGCGCAACCGCATGCAGCTCACGTGCCCTCGCATGCGCCGGCCGTTGAAGCGTCGAACACCTAGCACGGCTCGATATTGCTCGTCGAGTCGGTTGTGATGTCGAGCACCGCATCACTCTTCGACAGGGCACGCGAGTTGCCTTACGCAAGCAAGGCCTCCATGTTTGACGAACGACGCGTCACGGTCCGTGGGTTGGAACTCAACGTCGCGAACAGGACAGGGGGCCGTGCGCCGGCGATTGTCTTTGTCCACGGCGTCTTGCGTCGCTGGACCACCTTCTTGCCACTCTTTCCTGCGCTCGCGTCGCGCTGGCAGCTCGTGGCGATCGACCAGCGCGGGCATGGCCATTCGGCCAGGACCGCCGACGGCGACTACTTCGTGGCCGACTATGTGCTCGACCTCGTCGAGCTGCTCGAGCGGCATGCGCCGGCGCCGGTGGTGATCTACGGGCACTCGCTCGGAGCAATGGTGGCCGCTGGCGCCGCGGCTGCCCGCCCCGACCTGGTACGTGCCATCGTGCTCGAAGATCCTCCTTTTGAAACGATGGGGGCTCGCATTGGCGAGTCCTCGTTGCTCGGGTACTTTGCCTCGTTGCGCACGTTGCTCCCTTGGCGGCAGAGTGTCGCTGATCTTGCCCGTGCCTTGGCGGAGCTCGTCCTCTCGGATCCCGTCTCGGGCCGCACGTGGCGTTTGGGCGAGGTTCGCGACTTCGTGCAATTGCGTTATCAAGCGTCCTGTCTGGCTGCGGTTGATCCGGCCGTGCTCGATCCGATAGTCGCCGGACGCTGGCTCTCTGGGTACGATTGGCAGCAGGTGCTCCGCGGGGTGAAATCGCCGGCGCTCGTGCTCCAGGCCGACGAAGCGGTCGGTGGAATGCTTATCGATGCCGACACGGCGCAGACCAGCAGGCTGCTGGCCGACGGCACGATCATCCGCTTCGGCGGGGCCGGACACTCGCTGCATACCGCTCGCACGATGGATGTGACGAACCATCTGCTCACGTTTCTCGCCGTACTCGATTGATGAGCTAGTGGAGCGAAGGATGAAGTCTGCCCAGGGAACGCTGCTCGTGCGTCACGGCACGCTGGTCGATGGCACCGGCCGGGCTCCCGTTGCCGACGCGGCCGTGGTGGTGCGCGACGGCGTCATCATCTACGCGGGTCCCGCTCAAGGGGCTACCGACTTTTCTCCCGATGCCACGCTGCTCGACGCGCGGGGGGGCACGATCATGCCCGGGCTGATCGAGGCGCATTTTCATCCCACGTACTTCAACGTCGCGGCGCTCGAGGACCTCGACATCAAGTATCCCGTGGAATACGTGACGTTGCTAGCCGCGGCAAACGCGCGGCTAGCGCTCGAATGTGGCTACACCGCCGCCCGTAGCGGTGGCAGCCTGTTCAACATCGACGTCTGGTTGAAGAAGGCGCTCGAAGAGGATCTCGTCATCGGACCTCGACTGGCGGCCAGCGGACGCGAGATCTGCGGAGTTGGTGGCCTGATGGACTGGAACCCCGATTTCCGCAAGATCGGCATGGAAGGACTCGTCCTGCTGATCAACGGCGCGGATGAAGCACGCGCCGCCGTGCGCAAGCTGGTCAAAGATGGCGTCGAATGGGTGAAGACCTACCCCACCGGCGACGCTGCCGCGCCCGACGCGAACGATCATCACACGCTGTGCATGACCTTCGAAGAGATGCATGCCGTGGTGGCCACCGCGCACAACCACGGGCTGAAAGTGACGGGACATTGCCGTGCTACCGAAGGCATCAAGAACGCGATCCGCGCCGGCTACGACACGCTCGAGCACGGCACGTTCATGGATGACGAGGCGCTCGATTTGCTACTCGAGCGGAATACACCGGTGGTACCCGCGCTCTACTTCGAACTGGCCAGCATCGAAAATGGACCGGCCTTGGGCATGTCGCAGCGCGTGGTCGACGGCCACCGCGAGACGCTGGAAGGGGGCGCTGAAAGTGCCCGGCGCATCCTGCGTGCCGGGGGTCGGCTCGGCCTGGGGGGCGACTACGGTTTCGCCTGGAACCCGCACGGCGACTATGCCCGCGAGCTACAATTCTTTGTGGACTACGTCGGTTTCACGCCCTTGGAAGTGATTACCTGTGCCACGAAGACCGGCGCCGAGATATTGGGCCGGGGCCACGAGTTGGGAACCATCGAGCCGGCAAAGCTCGCCGATCTGCTCGTCGTCGAGGGGGACGTCGTGGCCGATATCTCGCTGTTGCAACAGCGCAAACGTTTTCTGGCGGTGATGCAAGGGGGCACGATCAAGGCCGGTCAACTCGCCGGAAAGTCGCTCGCCACCGTTGCCGAGGCGGCATCGGCGGCACATCAGCGCTAAAACATCATAGATTCGTCGGCTCCATGAATCGCAAAGGCCGTAGTTCGAAGCGTGCCCTCCAACCGCCCGCACGCGCGTCGCAGTCGACATCGGCGCCGTTCGACGCCGGTTGGCGTCCGCTGTGGAGCCTGGCCCTTCTCGTCATCGCCATCATGCTGGTGTACGGCCAGACGCTCGGCCATCGTTTCTCGACCTGGGACGATCCGATCAATGTGGCCGAGAATCCCTACCTGAATCCAGTGACCTGGGAATCGGTGCAACGATTCTGGCGCGAACCGTATGCTTTGCTCTATGTACCGGTGACGTATACCTTCTGGTCGGCCGAAGCCTGGCTGGCCGAAACGCCCGCCACCCCGCAAACACCACGTTACCTGGCGGCCGGTGTGTTTCACGCAGGCAATCTGCTGCTCCATGTGCTGAGTGTCTTAAGCATGTGGCAGATCTTGCGGCTGCTGGTGCGCACGGAGCTACCGGCCTTCTTCGGCGCCTTGTTCTATGCGCTGCATCCGCTGCTAGCCGAATCGGTCGCCTGGGTCACCGAAACAAAGGGGTTGCTCGCCGGTGCCCTGGGGTGGTTTGCCGTGTGGCAACATCTCGTCGCCATCGACGCAGGGTCGGAAACCGGCAACACGGCGTTCGTCCCTCGTCGCGACGGCGTCAGGATCCTGCGCCACACGATCGCCGCCCTGGCGTTTGGACTGGCGCTGCTGGCCAAACCATCGGCCGTGTCGCTGCCGGCGATGGCCGTGGTGCTGGATGTCGTGTTTCTGCGTTCGACTCTGCGGAAGAGCCTGCTGACGTTGGCGCCCTGGTTCGGACTGGCACTGTTAAGCGTGGCAGCCACGTGGTGGCAGCAGTCGGGGGACGAACTGCACTTCGTTCCGCCACCGCTTTGGCAGCGTCCCTTCATCGCGGGAGATTCGCTGGCATTTTATCTCTGGAAGACGATCTGGCCGTTGAATCTCGGCATCGATCACGGACGTTCGCCGAGCGCGATCTTTGCCAGTGGCGCGGGTTATTTCGCGTGGCTCGTGCCCGTCGTACTGGCGGCGGCCATCTACGCCACGCGCGAGCGTCGCGCCTGGTGGGGAGCGTTGGCGATCTTCGTTTTGGGACTGTTGCCCGTGTCGGGACTGGTGCCTTTTTCCTTTCAAGACATTTCGACGGTGGCCGATCGCTACGCGTACCTGGCAATGCTGGGCCCGGCGCTCGCGATAAGCTGGTTCCTGGTAGCGCACCGGCAGGCCGCCTGGTATGGGGCGTTCGCTGTGCTGCTGTTGTTGGCCGCGGGACGCAGTGCCTGGCAGGCTTCACGCTGGCGCGACGATCAAACGCTGTTTGCCCATTCGATCCGGGTGAACCCCACAAGCTACATCTCGCACACGCTGCTGGGGCGCACGCTGCTATGGCAAGCGGTTCCCGATCTGAACGGCGCCCGGGCCAATTATCTTGCCGCGGTCGAGATCGCGCCCGAACGTCCCCGGGCCTACTGTGATCTGGGCTATCTCGAGCGCAAGCTGGGACATCACGCCGAGGCCCTCGCGCAGTACGAGCACGCCGCGCAGCTCGACCCCAACTTGGCCGAGGCTCATCTCGGCATCGGGCTAGCACTGGCCACGCTCGGCCGTCATCATGAGGCCCTGACCGCCTATCAGCGCACGATCGAACTCGAACCAGAGTTCGGCGTGGGCTGGTACAACTATGCCCTCGCGCTGCACGACACCGGCGAACAAGCCAAGGCCATCGAGATGCTGCGCCGGGCGCTCGTCTACGAGCCGCAACTTCGTGCCGCACAAATCGAACTCATACGTCTCCTCATCCTCGCCGGTCGCGACGACGAGGTCATCGCCGAGTTCGAACGCGAATTGAGTAGAACACCCAACGATGCGACCGTACACGATCGCTACGCGGTCGCGCTCATGGAATTGGGGCGGCTCGAGGCAGCACTCGAGCAAGCCGATCGCGCGATTGAGCTCGCACCGCTCGACCTCACACCACGCCGGCATCGTGCTCACGTGCTGCTACGCCAGAAAAACTTTACCGAAGCCTATGAGCAATTCCGTTGGATCGACGCCCGGCAACCAGGTTCTCCGGCGGCGCTCGATCTCGCCTGGTCACTGGCCACCCAACCCGACGCGGAGTGGCGCGACGGAGCCGAAGCTTTACGACTCGCTACGTCGTACTGCGAGACGACGCGCTATGCCGATCCACGCGGCGTCGATGTGCTGGCCGCGGCGTACGCCGAGTCGGGTGACTTCCAGCGGGCAACCGCTCTCGCAAAACGCGCGCTCGAAGCCGCGCAAGAGGGGGGACATCACGAACTTGCCCGTGAAATCGAGCCGCGTTTGGCGCTCTACCAACAACAGCGCCCGTTTCGCTTGCCGTCAGAGCGGTAGCTTTACACCCTGCACGCCAAAGTCTCCTAAACGGGCGGCTCACCACAGGCGTGAGGCACGAGACTTGACCGGAACGAGCATCCTAACCAGCAAGCCGATGGCCTTTTACTCATGGCGAGGTTCGTTGGCGGCCTCGTGCAGCGCCTTCAATGCCACGCGTAGAAAGCTGCTCACCAGGAAGCCCAGGAAGCCTCCGAGCACCGCGGAAGAGAGGGCGCCAAAAAGGATCGCTTCGAAGCCGGCCGTTTGCCAATACTGGCGTTCGAGAATCATTCCGCCGGCGATCCCTCCGGCGAACGCTCCCAGGCACGTGACGGCGATCATGTAACGATCGATCCCCATTCGTTCGCGCAGTCTCGTGGCGGGAGCCAATGCCGCCTGGATCGTGGCCAGGCCAACCGAGGGGGGGTCGATCTCCGATTCGCCATCTCGGCTGCCTGCGGGGGCGTTGAGTCGTCGCTGGCGCGTCCCCCAGGCATTGGCAGCCACATGCGCGGCGATGAGCAACATCGACCAGATCAGAATGACGGAATAGGTCGTGCCTAGTACGCTGAAGAGAGCAAACAACCCGCTCAACAAGGCGACGACCAAGAGCATGGAGCGCAGCGTGAATCGCGGCGCCTCGATCGGCCGATGCTGCGACGGATCGGTCTTGGTCTGGGGGGGGTGATCGTCGAGCAAGAGTGCTTCTTCTTCCCTGGGGCCGCCAAGGGCCGTGTTGTCGTCACCCCTCGGTTGGAAGTTTAGAGGAGCGGATTCAAGGTAGCAAAAGCTGGCCAAATCGGACCGTCCCGGCGCGAGACATCTGGCAAATTCGCTGCACGAGATGGGGGGGCCGGCTATAATCGTGGCTGCTTTGCCCGGCCCACAAGGGTGGCGCCGCGGCTCGGTTCGGCGTGCCTGGGAAGCCACGCCGGAGCAGGGAAGAGGAGCCCGCTTGTGATTCGATTCGCGTCGCTACTCTGGCGCGCGGCGCTCGCCGCCAGCGTGGCCGGCCTGGTATTTTTTCTTTCACTCGACGATGCGCGGCCGGCACTAGCGCAAATGTCGATTGGCTCGCTGACGGGGGTCCTACCCCCCGAAACGAAAGACACCGTCTCGGTCATTCTGGGCAACGATCTCGACGATTTTCGGGCTGTCTGGCTCTCGCCCCTCAACGCGACGCAGCAGTTCTGGCGCGACACGGTCAATGGCCGCGCGAATCAGACTCCCAGCGGAGTGGTGCCCACCACCTACAGCCAGGCCGCCACGGACTCGTCGATCGCTCAATCGGCTGGCCTGCGCTATGCCATGACGGGCAATGTGGCGGATCTGAACAAGGCCGTCGGCGCACTGTTGCTCATGGACGTCCCCGGCGGCACGACGATCACCCGCCCCGAGGTCGTTACCAGTTATCTATCGGCTTACGATTTTATCCGTCTCGCGCCGCTCGCGGATTTACCTCAGGCAACGCGCGACGCCATTCGCACCAAGTTGGCGCTCACCACGCAAAGCCTTGCAAGTGGATTCACCAACAGCAACGCGAAAGGCAAGATCGGCGCGACACGAGCCTTGGCGGGGGTCTTGCTGCGCAGCCAGACGCTCCTCAATCAGGGGCTCGGCGATCTGCAAGTGCATTTCAATTACAGCACGACCGATGACGGCTGGTATACCGACGGCCAGGGGCACTACCTCAACTACATCATGCGACACGTGTCGCTCTTCACCCGCGCGTACGAGCAGGCCTCGGGCGTCGATCTATATCCGAATTTCCAACCGCTGATCGATATGTCGATCGCGCTGCGGAAACCGGACGGCACGACTCCCAACGTATCGAACGGCCTGAATTACGGCGTCGGCGTGAACCTGTTCTCGCAATCGACGAATCCGGACACCGCGGCGCAGACTTTGTGGTACTTGAACTCGCTGCCGCCGAATCCCTTCGCCAACACGAATCTGCAACTCAACGACTACTCGTACAGCTCCTTCTTCGCGCTGACCGACTTCACGAACGTCGCGCCTCACCAACCGACGACGTCCCCCACATTCCTGGCCATGGGACAGAGCCACGTCTCCGTTTTTCGTCAGAACTGGGGACCCACGAGCGACTACCTGCTCTTGTCCGCCGGCATCGACAGTCCCCACGGCGCCGCCACGAGCACGCACGGGCCGATCAAGGTCGCGGCGTTCCACTCTCACAACGATACGGGCGAGATCCTCGTCTCCTCGCGCGGACACTATATTCTCGTGGCCCCCGGTTATGCGCGCACCGACATCTCGAACACGCCAGCCGGGTTTGATTCCCAACACGGCGACTGGCACAACGTGGTGCTCGTTGACGGACAGGCGGGGGATCCGGTCGTACCCGCATTCTTCGATCCCGAAAATGGCGACGGCGGCCGCACGATGCGCCCCGAAGACTTCACGCACACGAATCGGCTCGACAGCACGGAGCATGGCGGCTTCGTGGGCGTGAGCGATTTCTCGAGCCTCGGCATGACCTACCGCGGCACCGACGTCACACGGAGCATCGCCTTCCCCGGCGAGGAATATTTCGTCGTCTTCGATCGCATGCGATCTGACGATGACCACTGGTACGGATTCAACCTCGTCGGTCGCGGCACGCAGACCGTGCTGACCGATTCGCCGCAGATGATGCAAGTGGCCTGGGAGCACGGCGGCCAGCAGGCGATCGAACACCTTATCTCGACGCACGACATGGTCCTCGACCTGTCGAGCATCTACATGCACGACGAGTTCGATCAGTTCGAAGAGACACAGCGCATGACCGCGTCGATGTATGCCAGCGACGCGGCCTTTCTCAGCGTCATCGAGACTGCCGAGGCGGGCGCGCCCTCGCGTTTCGAACTCACCCGGCTGACCTCGAGCGATGAATACCTGGGGCTCCGCGTGCAGGATGCGGCTGCCGGCTGGACCGACACCATTCTCGCGCAATGGACCGAGATCCAACGCACGGTTGGCCCGCTGACGAGCGACGCTCCTTATGCCTACGTGCGCGAGATCGATGGCGAATTGAGCGGCTCGCTCATCGTCGAGGGCACCTCGTTGCGGCACCACGGCGACCGTGTACTCGAGGCCTCGCATCCGGTGACGCTCTCGCTGCTCTTCGAGCAGGATGCCATCTACGGTACGCTCGCCGAAGATGGTCTCTTCGCCGGCACCGAGTTGCAGTTGTTCGATATCAATATCGTAAGCGCCACGTTGAACGGCATCCCCCTCTCCTTCACGAATCAGACGGGCTACGCGCAGCTCGTGCTCGAGCAGGGAGGGGAACTGGTCCTCTCGGTCATCGCCGTGCCCGAACCTTCGACGGCTATTCTGCTGTCGCTCGGGGGAATCGGCCTCCTGGGTTTCGCCCGGCGCTACCGCCGCCTGCGCCAGTTTTAACGACTGTGACGGGGCATTCGGCCCACGACGCGGCTCGGCCCGCCTGGCACTCCGTTTCGCACATGCGTGCGAGCTATGTTTGGGTGGATAACTCCACCAGACGCCCAACTGCCAGCGCCGCAGGTCATCTTCTGACGCGTACACCATGCTTGCTTCTTCCTACATCGTCCGCGGCATCGAACGCCTGCGCCGCTCCAAACGCCGCGTGCAGTTTGCCTTCATCTACGGCATGGTGCTTTGCGTTGGGACGCTCGACTACGCCACCGGCGATCAGCTTGATTTGTCCGTGTTTTACTTGCCGATGGTTGCCGTCACCGTCTGGGTGGCCGGTTTTCGCGCCTCGCTGTGGGTGGCCTTGCTGTCATCGGTGCTCTGGTTGCTCGACGATTTTGTCGTGCCGCAGGTTCCGCTGCCGGGTCTCTTCAAGTTCTGGCAGAGCGTGATGCGTTTCATCGTCTTCGCCTCCTTCGCCGGCACGATCGGGCAACTGCGGATAGTGCTCGATCGCGAGAAGGCCCAAGCGCGCCGCGACGCCCTCACGGGGTTATTGAACGTCCGCGGCTTTTTCGAGGCCGCGGAAACGGAACTCGCCCGCGCACGCCGTCACCGGCGCCCCATCAGCATCGCCTTCATCGACTGCGACAATTTCAAGCGCGTGAACGATCTGCTCGGCCATGCCACGGGCAACGAGCTGCTTGCGTCGATTGGCAAATCGCTGGCCGGCAGCACGCGCGGGTCGGATCTGGCCGCGCGGATGGGAGGCGACGAATTCGTCATCCTGTTTGCCGAAACCTGCGCGGAACACGTGCGTGCGGCGCTCGACAAGTCGCTGGCCCAACTCGCGGCGATCATGCTCGAACATGATTGGCCCGTCACCTTCAGCGTCGGCGTGGCCAGTTTTCCCACCGCTCCGGATACGGTGGATGAATTGATTCGTGCCGCCGACGATCTGATGTACGAGGCCAAACGCAGCGGCAAGAATTCCATCCAGGAACTGGACATCGGCGCCCAGGCTGCCGACGTGACCCCGGCCCTCGCCTGCTAAACACCGTCCGGTTGCGCTGCCAGGACGTGGTTAAAGGGGCGAAATCGCGTCCACGCGTTCATCCCCCCCGCTGGATTTGAACTAAGTTTTTCTAGGCGTCCTCCGCGCGGGGGGCAGCCGTATCGGTTCGTACATGCCACGCGCTCGCGGCGAATCGATGTCACGGAGCTTCGTTGACCCAGGATCAGTCTGGCCGGGCCTGCATGGAATTCGAAAGCACACAAGATAGCGTTTGGGCCTCGACGTTCGAGGTGGCCATTCCCTGGGCCCCGGAGCTTCCCGAAGCAGACGTCAAGCCATCGGCCACCGAGCGGCAAGCGGGCAAGACCGAGAAGGCCGCGCCGTCTCCTGCGCTGGCACGCGAGGAAAAAGTCGCCGCCGATCTGCCCGACGGTCCGCTGCGGGTCGAGATCGTGCGCAGCCCAGCCGAATTGCGTGCTCACCTGGCCGCGTGGGAACGTCTGGCCGAGATGTCCCTCGAACCAAACGTGTTCTACGAACCGGCGCTCTTCCTGCCGGCGTGGGAGTCCATTGCCGCGGGAGCGCAGGTCGAGGTGGCGCTCGTCTTTGGCGCAAATCGCAAATACCCGGCTGGTCCGCCGGTGCTCTGCGGCATGTTCCCGCTCGATCGTCGTCGCACGTATCACGGTATCCCTTGCCCCACGATCGTTCTGTGGCACTACGTGCATTGTTTCCTTTGCACGCCACTCGTGCGCCGCGATTTCGCCGCCGAGACGTTCGGAGCGTTTCTCGATTGGGTCGGTACACACGCAGGCGCCGCACTCGTGCAATGGAAATTGCTGGGCGCAGGGGGGGACGTCGAACGCCTGCTGGTCGAAGAACTGCACCGGCGCGAGCGCCCCTTTTGGATCACCGATCGACACACGCGCGCGGTCTTTCGACCCGCCGAAAATGCCGAAGCGTACGCGCAGGCGGCCATGCCACGCAAGCGACGCCACGAACTGCGCCGTCTCGAGCGGCGGTTGGCCGAGCAGGGGCAGCTCGAGTATGCCCTCTGGCAGCCGGGCGACGATCTTGCCGCATGGCTCGACGAGTTTCTCGAACTCGAGGCGTGCGGCTGGAAGGGCCGGCAAGGAACCGCGATTGCCTGCCGCCACGAGGAGGTGACATTCTTCCGGAATGCCGCCGAAGAAGCCGTGGTGCGTGGCCGCTTGATGCTGCTGGCAATGCGTTTCCAGGGACGTTCCATCGCCATGAAATGCAACTTTCTCAGCCACTCGGCCGGATTTGCGTTTAAGGTGGCCTTCGATGAATCGTACGCGTCGTATTCGCCCGGCACGCTGCTCGAAATAGAGAACATCGCTCGCTTGCACGAGCGTCCCGACTGTACCTGGATGGACTCCTGTGCCATCCAGGACCATCCCATGATCAACCGCCTTTGGCACGACCGCCGCACAATTGCGTCGTTGTGGTTCGCTACAGGCCGCGCGCCGGGCGATCTGCTGTTGGCCAGCTCCCCCTTGTTCAAATGGGCCAAGCGCAAGATGGCCGCGCTGCGCCCTCGCCGAAACACCGCAACCACGCTCGAAAGCTAGGAGCCCGCTCGATGAACGCCATGCTCGCCGCCGATCCGCAAGCCCTCGATCAGCCCCTGGGGCAACTCGACCCTGCCGAGTTCCGCGCCTGCTTCAATCGACGCCCGTTCAAGATCGAACATTACTTGAGCGATCATCCACTCTTCGATCTTTCGCGGCTAGTCGAGCTCGCCCAGCGATTGCCGGAATCGCGCGTGGAATACAACCCGGGCAATCTTCCCGTCAGCCACGACCCGAAGAAGACGCCTCGCAACGGCCTGAGCATCGAAGAAACGATCGCGCGGATCGAGGACTGTAGCTCGTGGATGGTGCTCAAGAACGTCGAGTCCGACACCGAGTACGGCGCCATGCTCGATGCCTGTCTCGACGCGATGCGCCCCTATACCGAAGCCGTGGCACCGGGCATGTGCCGCCGCGAAGGCTTCATCTTCATCTCATCGCCCGGCTCGGTCACCCCCTTCCACGTCGATCCGGAAAACAACTTCTTGTTGCAAATCCGCGGCCAAAAAGAGGTCTATCTTTTCGATCGCGAGGATCGCGTCGTGATCTCGGAGCGCGACGTCGAATCGTTCTTCGCCGGCGCGCACCGCAATATTCCGTTCGACGACGCCTTCCGCAACCGGGGCGAATTGTTCGAGCTGTTGCCGGGCGAGGGGCTCCATTTTCCCGTCGCCGCCCCACACTGGGTCAAGAACGGACCGGCCGTGTCGATCTCGTTCAGCATCACGTTCCAGACCGACGATTCGCTGCGACGGCAGTCCCTCTACCGGTTCAATCGTCAAATGCGGCGTTTGGGGCTCGAACCGAACCCGGTGGGCAAGTCGCCCCTCTGCGATGGCGTTAAATACGGCTTTATTCGCACGCTGCGAGGGGCCAAACGCCTCGTCGGCGGCGGGAATGACTCCCGTCGCCCGACACCGTACTAGGGTCTCAGCGGAGCCCGCCGTCGCTCCGCAGATCGCCTTACCCCGTAACAAGATAGATCGACTGCCGCACCGTGCGATCCATCCTGGCGAGTTATATTTGGGCAGCGATGTCGCCTTGAGACCAGACGGTCTCGCCTGGCGCACATCGCTCCCGGAGTTGCTCGCGTGGAAGTCCTGATCGGCGGCCTCTGCCTGCTCGTTTCACTGGCGATCGCGCTGCTGGTGATGTTCTTGATCCTGCGCGGCATCTGGCGCGCGCTGTTCCATTCGGCAGCGAAGCCCTCGTCCACGGCGCGGTGCCAACGCTGCGGCGTGGAGATGCCAGGCCACACCTGTACAACGTGCGGCTGGCAGGCCCCTGCGCTAAATGCGCCTGCCTTCGCCTTCGATACGCTGCGGGCTCAGCTCGAAAAGCTACAACGCGAGGGATCGCTTCCCGCCGATTCGTTCCAGCGATTGCTCGCTTCTGTCGCCGCCGAAGAGACGCGTCTGGCTCAATCTGCGCCGGCCACCCTTCCTAGCACGCCGCTGCCGGCAACGGTCACCGAGAACTCGACCGCCCCGGGAGATGATTCGCTCGTCGTTCCCCAGATGATTGCCGAGCCGACCTTCGCGGTCGCGGAATCGATCGAACCTTCTGTCCCGACCGAGGCGTCCCCCCCACGGCACGATGCGTCCCCGACTCTGCCCGTCACCCCCACGATCCCGATCTACGTCGCGGCTGAAGAGATCCCAGGCACACCTGCCGCCGCGGCTGTATCACCCCAGGGGCCGTCTCCTGCCAGTGCTTCGGTCGTGGCCGTTCCGCCACGCCAGCGTGGGCTGGCCGACTTGCTCTCGGCCTTCATGGAGGAAAAGAACGTCCGCTGGGGCGAGTTGGTCGGTGGCCTGTTGATCGTCGGCGGCTCCGTGGCCCTCGTGATCAGCTTCTGGTCGCAAATCGCCGCCCGGCCGCTGTTGAAGTTCGGTCTGTTCAACGGCGTCTCCGCCTCGCTCTTCGCGTTGGGCTTTTACACGGCGCGGAAATGGAAGTTGCCCACCACGAGCCGCGGCGTGCTGGCGATTGCCACCTTGCTGGTGCCGCTGAATTTTCTCTCGATCGCCGCCTTCACGCAGGGGGCGCTAGCCTCCGACCCCAAGGTGCTCGTGGGAGAAGTCCTCTCGCTCGGGCTATTCTCGACGCTCGTGTTTCTGGCCGGACGGGCGATCGTCACGCCGGCTCCGATCGCCATGACGGCAGGGGTCATGGGGGCGTCGATCTCGTCGCTCCTGGTGCGGCGCTGGATCGACCCGAACGCCCCGGACTCGATGCTCTACATCCTGGCTGCGCTGCCCCTCTTGTGTCACGGCGGCGCTGTGGCCACCCTCATCGCGCGGCTACGCAAGAATGCGGAACTCAAGGAACCAGCAATCAATGCGCTGTTGCGCATGTTGGGCGTCACCGCCTTCGCGGCGTTGCCTCCCTGCGGACTGCTGCTGGCCCTTTCGGGTAACATTCCCGAGACGATGCAGCGACTAGCGCCGCTGGTCACACTCGCCGGCGCTCCGACGATGGCGGTGGGGCTGCTGCTCTGGCGCCGCGTGCAAAACATCGAGCTGTCGGGGCTGCGTACGGCGGGGACGGCGCTCACCGTGCTGGGCAGTCTCATCATGCTCGGCGGTGTTGTCCTGGCATGGCCGGAGCCTGGTTTGCTGGTGACAGTGGCGGGCCTGTGCTTCGTCGTGCTGACCACGGTGGCGCTGGCCGTCGAGTTGGCGCCGGCACATCTTTTGGCGGGGGTTGCCTTCGCACTTGGTTATCTCCTGCTCGTGCAGGTCGTGCGTGGGGTACTGCCGTGGCGCGAGGTTACCACCCAGCAGACAACCGAGGCTCTGCTCTCCGCCTCGAGCGGCAATGCCCTGACCGTGCTGGCGCTGCTCTATGGTGCGGGCGCCGCCGTATGGTATCGCTTGCGGCGTCCGTTCGATGCCCGCTACTACGCGATCATCGCCGGCGCAGCGGCGGTCCTGAGTCTCACGTTGGTCACGCTGTTCGGTTTTCGCGTATCGGGCGACCCCCATCACGCGACGCTGATCTATGCGTTGTACGCAGTAGCCACGCTGATCGCGGCGATGCTTCCCTGGCCCGAGTCGATGGCAGGGCAGGAGAGAGCCGTTCGGCTTCGCAGGTGGACGGCCTATGCCGGTTCTGCGTTGCTCGCGCTCGCGCTCGTCCAAGGCATCGTCTACCGTCCGGCGGACGGACATGTGTTGGCGGCCCCCTGGATGACCGCGGCCACGGCACACGCACTCCTCGTTTGCCTTCTGGCCTCGCTGACGCTCAGACGCCGCCCCCGGAACGATGCCGGCAACCCCGAAGCGAACGGGCTCGTCGTACACGATGCGCTGATTACGACGGGATTCATCACGTCGGCGTTTGCGGCACTGCAGGTTGGCCTTTACCTGTTGACCATTCCGTTGACGAACGATGCGCTGCGTCTGATACCGCTGGCTGCGCATGTCGCGGTACTGGCGCTCGTGTGGTTCTTAAGCGCGCTCTCACGTCGCTCGTCCGTTCTGTTCGATCTGTCGCAGTCCGCGCTGTTCGGTGTTGCCGGGCTGGGCGCACTCGATTTCGCTTCGCGCCAGGCCTGGTACGCCACCTCGGCTGAACCGTTGTACGATCCTCGCATGCTGCAATTGCAGGGATCGGTAGCCGCCTGCCTGTGTCTCGCCTGGCTGGCACTGCGCTGGTTCCTCTGTCGGCGCGAGGACAACAGGTTCTCGCCCCTGCGATCTTTATTGCAACGGCCGACGGTTGTCTCGATTGATTACCTTGCCACCGGCATGCTGGTTCTGGGATTGTTGGGATTAACCGCCTATGCCGCGCTGCCCGGCACACTGCAGGAGTTGGCCAACGAGCAAACCGTACGGGCGATTGCCGCACAAGCACCGCAATCGATGATCGACGACGGCGTCGATCGTGTCGTACCGAGTGCCGCTAATTTTGCCGATGCCTTGATTCCGCACGAGCCGGCGCGACGAGGAGGAACCTGGTTGCTGTGGGGCCTTGTGTCGATCCTGCTCGTGGTCGGCCTGTGGGAGAAACCGGCGCTGGCGCGCTTCCTGGGCCTGCTCGTGCTCGGCACGAGCGCCTGCTTGCTAGTCGCCGCCCCCTTTGAATCCGCAGTCGCGACAGCGTCGGCCTTGCGTTGGACACTGACGGGGGGATTTTTCGCCATGTCGGTGGTGGTCTGGAACCGTTCGGGGCTGACCGCACTCGGCATGCGCGCCGGTATCGCCGGCACCGATGAAAGCAGCCCAGATAGCCGACGCGCGATCGATCTGGTGCTCGTGTTCCTCACGCTGATACCGGTCGTCGTTATCGCGCTGTACGTGGCCCTCATGCGTCTGCTGGACGATCCCGTGCTTGGCCCCAGCAGCGGGTCGGCCTTCGGGCGGATCGGACTGGCAGCGAACCTGGCCTTCCCTCTCGCCTTGGCCGCGGCCGTCCTAGTGGGGCACGCAATTCGCGAGCGTTCGGCGGTCTTCGCCTTTGGCGCGGGTCTCGTCACGAATCTGGCGACCTCGCTGGCGTGGCTCTTTACGGCCGGCACGACACTCTTGCTCGACGACGTCGAGCTATGGATTCAGCTTGGCCAAATCAACGCGGCGGTGGCCAGCACCTACGGACTCGCCTGGCTCATGGCCCTTTGGTGGCAGGCGCGCCGTGAGCGTTCCTTCTACGCAGTGCATCCTCTGCACGTTCTGCAGGGAGCACTCGGCTTAGGATTGAGCCTGTTGGTGCTGCTACCCGCTACCATGTCGCTGGTCGACACGCCATCTCCCGTATCGCCTTGGATTGCGCTAGGAGCAACACTGCTCGGCATGACGGCCACGGCGCTGAGCTTCTGCCTAGCACTCTTGCTGGCGGAACGGCGCGCCCCGGTGGTGTCGATCTCTCTGGTGGCCGTGGGGCTTTGGTCGGCCGCCACGCTCGCGGCCCTCTTCGCGGCCGGACACGATACCGGCAACTGGCTGGCGTTCCATACGCTAATCGTCGGACGCACCCTTTCGCCGGCGTTGCTTCTCGCGGGGGCGTGGCTCTGGTATCGCAGCGCCGCGCCCGAGTTTCTCGCTCGCCGTCGCCAGGCCGTCACGTTGTGGGCGGTGCTCTCGATCCCCCTCGTGGTGATGATGGCCTTCCGCTGCTACGACGACGATCCGCAAGGAATCTGGTGGTCGAGCATTCCGGTCAAGACCACGGCCTACGTGGCGGTACTCGTCACCTTGTGGTCGTATCGCCGGCGGTATCTCTATCTGGCTGGCATGTTGCTGCTGCTCGCGACGACGCTGTGGTACGTCCACGACGACAACCCGTGGCGTCCCAGCGGCGATGCCAGCGTGCCGGCATTCTTCTACCTCAACTTGATCGCGCTCGCCTTGCCGGTCGTCCTCTGGTTGCTGGTCGAGCTGCGTTGGATTCGCCCGTGGCGCGACCAGGTGGACGGCTCGGCCATGCTGCCGTTTCATCGCCCGGCCACTTGGATCTCGGTCAAGGTCCTTACCCTGATGTTGGCCTTGTTGCTCCTGGCCGAATTCTATGGCGAGTATCTCACGGGCTTTACGCTTTGGCAGGGCGGGGCCATCGCGGCGGTCGGAATCGCGGCAATCGCGTGCCTGTGGGATGATCGCGCTCGCGAGGCAGTCTTCTCGCTCTACGTCTATGGCCTGGCGCTGGTGCTGAACTATCTCGATGCCTTGAATCTCGAAGGAGAGGCGCTCGTCTGGCGCGGAGCGATCGCCCTCGGCGCCTTCAACCTGGCCACGAGTTATCTCTGGAGCCGACGCGCCGGCCTGCAACTACTGGCCGAGCGGCTGCGCATGCCGGCCCGCACCGCGGGCAAGACAGAAGGCCTGATCTGGATGGTGCCGGTTACGGTACTCGCGATCGGCATCGTGCTGGCGCTCGTTTTTGCGATCGAACTGAGCAGCACGGATCGCATGCTCCGCGTCACGGCCGCGCAGGCCGCGCTGGCGCAGGCCTTCGCTCTGGCGATGCTCGCGCGCGGCAACGAGCGACATCACCTGCGTATCGCGGCACTCGCAGTAGGCATGCTCGGCATGGTGGCGCTGGCCTGGTCGTGGATCGAACCGACCGTCGCAGCGCCGATCCTGGCACGCAGCGTCGCCACCTGCGTGGCGCTCGTCGTTACGGCGATTCTCTACAGCCTGGGCTTCAACCGCTTGCCGGCCGGATGGACAGCCTGGATCGAAGCCGCACGGCGCTTCGTGCCGGTGCTCATCGTAGCGCTGGTCGCCTCGATTGCCGTGGTACTGCTGCAAGAGGTCTCATACTTTGCCGCGGAAACGCCGGTCCCGCTCGCCTGGCACGGCATCCTGGCCGTGGCACTTGCCCTGGGCGCCCTCTTCCTGGCGGCGCTCGGCGCGGCGCTGGTGCCCGGTCGCGATCCGCTCTCGCTCTCGGAACGGGGACGCATGGCGTATGTCTACGCCGCCGAAGCAGTGCTCGCGCTCTTGTTCCTGCATATTCGCGTGACGATGCCCTGGTTGTTCTCTGGCCGCTTCCAGCAGTTCTGGCCCTTGATCGTCATGGTCATCGCGTTCCTCGGCGTGGGACTGGGCGAGTGGTTTGCGCGCCGGCAGCAAAAGATCCTTGCCGAGCCGCTCGAGCGCACGGGCATTCTGTTGCCGCTCCTTCCGGTGCTGGGATTCTGGTTCTTCCCCAGCGGCACGCACTACTCGGTAGTGTTGCTGATCGTGGGGGGGCTTTACGCGACGCTGGCGGTGACGCGCAAATCGTTCGGTTTTGGGCTGCTGGCGGCGCTGGCCGCCAATGGTGGTTTGTGGCACTACCTGCATCAGGTCGGCGGTGTCGGACTGCTCCAGCACCCGCAACTCTGGCTGATTCCGCCGGCCCTGTGCGTGCTCGCGGCGGCCTACTTGAATCGCGATCGTCTCTCGCCGGTCCAAATGACGTCGATCCGCTACATCACCTCGATGACGATCTATCTATCGAGCACGGCCGACATCTTCCTGAACGGCGTGGCCCAGGCGCCCTGGCTGCCGCTCGTGCTGGCGGCGCTGTCGCTCGGCGGCATCTTCGCAGGCATCCTGGTGCGGGTCCGCGCGTTCTTGTTCCTTGGCACGGGCTTCTTGATCCTGTCGATCGTGACGATCATCTACCACGCCGCCGTGAACCTGCATCAGACCTGGATCTGGGCCGCCAGCATCACCGCGGCGGGCATCGCCATCATCGTCCTCTTCGCTATCTTCGAGAAGAAACGGCAGGACGTGCTCCGCGTGGTCGACAACCTGCGACACTGGCAGGCGTGATCTGCTCGAAGCAATTGGTATCTTCCGACCGTTTCGCGCGTTAAGATGCAAGCTCGTCGGCCGAACGCGATTCGGCCGGCGTGGCTCGATTCGCACGCGATTCCTTCGAGGGGGCAAATCATGGCGACGCGCACGATTCCACTGCTCGCGCTGGCGGAAATGACGCCGAATCAAGAGGCCGATCTCTTCGCCCTCATGTCCTCGAAAGAGGCCCTCACCACCCGCGACGGCAAGCCCTACTGGAAGGTGGGCTTTCGCGATGCCCGCCGTGAGGTGAGTTTTCCGATTTGGGGCGATTCGCCCTGGGCAGCCGATTGCCGCGACCACTGGACCCCCGGCGCGTTCTACAAGCTCCGCGCCATTTATCGCGAAACGAACTATGGTCCACAGCTCGACATCGTGAAGATCCGCGAGGCGGTGCCCGCCGACGAAGCCGAGGGATTCGACCCTGGCATGTGCCTGCCACAGTCTCGTTTCGCCCCCGCCACCATGTTCGCCGAGTTGCAGGGCCTCGCGCGCGAGAAGATCGCCGATCCGGCGCTCCGGGCGCTCGTCGTCGGCATCATGGAAGAAAACGCCGAGCGGTTGCTCGTCCTGCCGGCCGCCACGCGGAACCATCACGCCTTCGTAGGGGGCTACCTCGAGCACGTCCTCAGCGTGACGCGCAACTGCGTGCTTTTGGGGGAGAAGTACGCGGCGCTCTATCCCGAGCTGCAACCACCGCTCAAGGTCGACCTCGTCATCGCTGGCGGCATCCTGCACGACATCGGCAAGCTGCACGAGTTGGAGTTGAAGCCCGAGGGGGCGGCCTACTCGGCGGCCGGCAATCTGATCGGCCATCTCGTCCAGGGACGCGACATCGTCCGCGAAGCGGCGACACGTTACCCGGTCGATGCCGACCTCCTGCTGCGGCTGGAGCACATCATCCTCTCGCACCAGCGGCTGCCGGAGTGGGGCTCGCCCAAGCCGCCGATGACCCCCGAGGCCTTGATCGTCCACTACGCCGACGATCTCGACGCCAAGTTCGAGATGATGTACGCCGCGCTGCGCGACGACACGAACCCCGGCCACATGACGTCGAAGAAGAATACGCTCTACCAGAAGATCTATCGCGGCTCGACGTAGAATCCATTACCGACCAAAGGCGATCAGAACGCCAAAAGCAGCGGAGCCGCCATGTTGGACAAGGATATCGAAAAACGCCGCACTGCCACGATAAAGCGTCGCTTGGCCCCCACGCTGGAGAAACTTGGCTTTACCAAGGACGCACGCGGCTGTTGTTCGCGTGACATCAATGGGCATTCGTGCAGTGTATGGTTGCAAAAGTTCCGGAGCAGCCCATTGTTTCGAGTTGGCATGACATTCCATCCCGCAGGCGGTGCGGAACGAAGTTCGATTGTTGAATTTGCTGATAAATGGACTTGCAAGAACTGCCCGGGAGGCCGGAAATACAATTTCGGATTCCGGTGGGGGGAGGATGCCGTCGAACAGTGCCTCAGGGAAATTCATGACTTTGTCCAGAATGTGGCGCTGCCCTGGTTCGAAGAACGCATACGTTTGCATGAATTGCAGGTGAGACGCGCTGCTACGAATCAATAAGCTCTCGGACATTCCGAGTCTGAAAGCTAAACTAGTGGGCATGGTCGAGCTACCTGCCAAACTTCGCGACACGCGACTAGAAGTCCTCGCCGACTTGATCGCGCGCCGCAAAGCAAACCAGACGCTCGAGCGCGACTTTTTCGTGTGCGAGGACATCTATCAGGCCGACGTCGAGCAGATCTGGCGGCGCGGCTGGCTGGTCGCCGGCTATACCTGCCAGATCCCCCAGCCGGGCGACTACTTCACGTTCGAGGTCGACACCGACTCGATCCTGGTGATCCGCGGCGACGACGGCAAGATTCGCGCGCTGCACAATATCTGTCGCCATCGGGGGACCATCCTTTGCGACGCTCCCTTGGGACACGCGGGACGCATCATTTGCCCCTATCATCAATGGGTCTATGCTCGCGACGGGGCACTAGTCAGTTGCCGCGGTATGCACGACGTCGACAAGGCATCGCTCGGGCTCTTGCCGCTCCACGTCGAAGTACTCGCCGGCCTGGTCTTCGTGTCGCTTGCCGAGCGGGCTCCCGACTTCGCGGCGGTGCGCGAGCTGCTCGAACCTCTGCTGCGGCCGCAAGGGCTCGATCGCGCCAAGATTGCGGCCCTCATCGAATACGACATCGACGCGAACTGGAAGCTCGTCTGGGAAAACAACCGCGAGTGCTACCACTGCAACGTCAATCATCCGCAATACATCAAGGCGAACTTCGACCATTACAACGCCGACGATACGAGCCCGCGCATCCGCGGCGAGATCGATGCCGCGGTCTCTCGTAGCGAGACGAAATGGGCGGCAGACGGCCTGGCCGTCACGCATCGCCAGACCGGCATGACCACGTTTCCCGATCCCGAGCGCGGCATCTGGTACTCGGCCAATCGCACGCCCCTGGTCGAGGGCTTCGTGAGCGAGAGTCTCGACGGCCGCCAGGTGGCGCCCCTGATGGGAGACTACCGCGATCCCGACGTCGGCACGCTGCGCGTCCGCACGTTGCCGAATTTCTGGTGTCACGCGAGCTGCGATCACGCCGTCGCCACGCGGCTGCTGCCGGCCGGCCGCGCGAAGACGCGTGCGCAAGTGGCCTGGCTCATCGCGGCCGATGCCGTCGAAGGGCGCGATTACGAGCTCGAACGGCTGCTCCCCTTCTGGCAACTCACCTCCGAGCAAGACTGGCAGCTCTGCGATCGGGCACAGCGCGGGATCTGCTCGCAAGCCTACAAACCGGGTCCTTATTCCACGTACAAAGAGTACAACGTCGACGCCTTCGTGCGCTGGTATCTACAACAACTAACCCAGGGTTGACCAACTTCAAGCATGGAAAAGCTGGCAGACGCAAAGTTCGTCATCATCGGCGGAGGGGCCGTGGGCTGCGGTGTGGCCTATGCGCTGGCGAAGGCGGGGCACAACGATATCCTGCTCGTCGAACGTGCCGAGAAGCTGGCAAGCGCCACCACGTCGCAAGGCGCCGGCCTGTGCGGCCAGGTCCGCACGAGCGCCGACCGCACGCGGCTGGCGATGCACTCGGCGCAGACGTTCGCCGAGCTCGAGCGCGACGCCCCCGTCAAGCCCGAGTGGCACGCCGTCGGCAGCCTGCGCATCGCGCTCTCCGATCGCGCGGCGAAGATGTTCAAAACGTTGCACGCAACCGCAAGACAAGCCGGGCTCGACGTCGAATTTGTCGATCAGGCGGCCGCCGCGCGCCGTTGGCCGGCGATCGATCTCCGTTCGGCGCGTTCGATTCTCTGGTGCCCAACCGATGGTTACATGCGGCCGCAATCGGTCGTGGCTGCGTACGAGTATCAGTGCCGCGAGCGCGGCGTACGCTTCGCCACGTCGACGGCGGTCGAGTCGATCGAGTTGCGTGGCGGCCGTGTGGCAGCGGTACACACATCGCGCGGCACGGTAAATTGCCAGTACGTCATCAACGCCGCGGGGGCGCATGCCTATCACGTGGCGCGACTGGTCGGGCTCGAGTTTCCCATCGTGCCCGTGCGGCACGAGTATTTCGTCTCGGTGCCGCTGCCGGGCCTTTCGCCCGATCTGCCTTGCTTCCGCATTCCCGATCTTTCGCTCTACGGGCGTGCCGATGGCGAGGCGCTGTTGCTCGGCGGCTGGGAAGGGACGAGCCTCGACACCGACCCGCGCGGTTACGAGCTGGCCGGCGAGCCGCCGGCGCTCGAGCCCGACTGGCCGGTCCTCGACGATTTCGAATCTCGCTTCGCGCCGCTGTTTCCCGCCGCGCGCGGATCGCAAAAGACGCGCATCGGCCGCGGCTGGCCCACCTTCACTCCCGACGGTCATTTCATCCTGGGCGAAAGCTCGCGCGTCCCCGGCTTCGTGATGGCCGGCGGCTGCAACGCGCACGGCATCTCCGGCTCGCCCGGCATCGGCAAGCTGCTCGTCGAATCGCTCTTCGCCGAAAAGCCTTCCGACTACGTCCGCGCTCTCAGCCCCGACCGCTTCAACGATCGAACCTGGGATTGGGACGAAGCAAGAAGAGAAGCCCGCCGAGTCTACGAGACCTACTACACGATCGAATCGTGCTAAGCCAATCGCTCTTTTGGCTTTGTCCCTTTGCGCACTTCGCGCCTTAGCGGTAAGAAAATGATTACCGCTAAGGCGCGAAGTGCGCAAAGGAAGAACCGAGTGCAGGCGCTAGTTCGTAGTCTGTTTGTTGCGGTTCGCTCGCGCATCGTGAGCCAGGAAGTACGCGCAACTGGCCACCAACAGCACCGTGCCCAGCACCGACATGAAGTAGGTGTAGCCGCGGAAGAAGCCGAAGCGCGAGACCTCGGCCTGTCCCAGATCTTTGTAAAGCTGCACGCCGATCGAACCGGTGTAGCCGATCGCATCGGCCACGTAGATGGCGAACACGGCCGTGCCGACAAACCCGGTCGAGGCGATCAAGCGGTCAAACAAGACCGAGCCGTACGGCACGTAGGCCAGGTACGACCCCAGCCCGACGAGCACCATCCACCACACGCCATTGATGGCGCCGGCATCGAAGAGGAGCGTGGCAATGCCCAGGAGCACGGTCCCTCCGACCATGAGGGCAAATGCTCCCAAGAGGCCCAGCCGATTGTTCTTAATGAGGAACAACGCGGCGAGCGCCCCCATGACGCCGAAGGCGACCGGCAACTCGGTGCGGGTAAAGATCGTGGCCTGTTCGCCGTAGCCCAGCTCGGTGAAGATCTCGATGCCGTAGTTGTCGCGGAAGTCGCGATAGGCCGTGAGAAAGAAGTAGGCCACGAGCATCATCACGAGCCCGACGAGAAACTCGCGCACGAAGGCGAAGCGCCGCTGGCGATCCATCGGCTCGCGCAGCACGCGCGCCTCGACGTCCGCTTCGCTGGGGGCGGGTATCTGATCCAAGGCCCAGACAGCCGCCAGAAACATCGGCAAGAACAACAGTCCCGTGGCGGCCGGCATCCAGGCCTCGCTCACCTGCCAGCCATGCATCAACCAGCGTCCGGCGTCCTTCACGGCGCCGCTGGCCAGGATGAAGGAGCAGCTCAAGCCCGCCAGCAGCAACTCGCTCGTGCGGCGACCCTCGAGATAGCCGACGACCATTCCCCACACCATGCCCAGCGGCAGCCCGTTCAGAAAAATGGCCACGATCTGCAAGCCCGGTGGCACGACGGCGAACATCACCAGCGCCAGCTCGGACCACAGCACCAGCAGCACCAGTGCCGCGGCGCGGCGATTGGGCGTGATCTCGGAACAGACCTTGATGCCGATGAACTTCGACAGCGCGTAGCCGATGATCTGGCCGATGACGAGTGCCGTCTTCAGGTCGACCGCGCCGAAGTGCTGATCGGCAAAGCTGGCCGCGGCGAATGGCTTGCGAAAGGCGTACATGGCAAAATACGCCGAAAAAGAAGCCGCGATCGCGTAAGTCGTAAAGACCGCATCCGGCGCACGCGACAGCCACCTCGAAACGGGACGAGCATCGTGCGACACGGGCAACCGAACCTCAAAACGAACGAGAGGCGTGGGACACGAAACGCACCAACTTAACCAGCCGCGACCGACGATGCCACGTCCCGGCGACGGCGTGCGGAGTTTTTCCAAACTCCTCGGCTGCGCCTGGTGCTTCGGTCTTCACGGAACGCTAATCTGAGCGTCGGTAAACCCCATCCTTTCGGCACGATCCGCAGGTTCGACCGATGAAATCGTCTGCCTCTTGTCTCGCGCTCGTCAGTCTGCTGTTCGCCGGTCCGGTAATCACAGGCTCCGCGAGAGCGCAAGATCGCCCCGCGAGCACCGCTCACGCGCCGTGGGAGGGTTTTCGGAATCGACTGCTCGTCGATCCGCCGACGATTCGGCAACACTTTGGCTACCGCACGACGAATCACGCCAGCGGACGGGCGCCGGGCGAGATTGACGGACGCGTGCAGCGTTCGACCGTGCCGGCGACGTACGGCGTGCCGATCTCCGAGGTTTCGCTCGATCGCCCGCTTCATGCCGAGGGCAAGCTCGCCGTGGTCGGCGCCGAAGGAGGCAGCGGCGCCCTGTTCGGCTGGTTCCACGAAAGCTCGCGCGGCTGGCGCACGCCGAACTCCGTCGGCATCCGCGTCGATGGCAACGGTGGCAGCTTCTGGATGTTCTACGAGTACGGCACGCAGTCGTGGCAGACCGGCGGCGGAGGCGCGTTCGAGGGAGATCGCTATCAGACGACGGCGACGCCTCCTTTCAAGACCGATGGCCGGCCGCAAACCTGGTCGCTCGATTACGACCCGCGCGGCGCCGACGAGCCCGGCACGCTCACGTTCCAGATCGACGACCGCCGCTACGAGACGGAGGTGCCCATTGAACACAAGCGCGACGGTGCGAAGCTGAACCGCTTTGGCATCTGGAACGTGCAGATCGCCGGCGCGCCCCTCGAGTTGTACCTCGATGACCTCTCGGTCGATGGCCGCGAGTGGACGTTCGACCGCGATCCCCGCTGGGAGGGTCGCGGCAACGACGTCGAGTTCGTTGAGCGCGTGCAGCGGCCCTGGCACGACTACGGCCACGTGGCCGACGCCGTGGCGACGAACAATCCCCTCTCCGACGATGCCTTCGGCGGCATCATCTTTCGCGACGAGCGGCCGAGCTACTACGGTCTGCCGGTCGGGCCGTTCTCGCTCGACGATGAGCTTCACGCCGCGGGCCGCCTGTCGCTCGTGGCGGCCGCCTCCGACAGCGGCGTCTATCTCGGCTGGTTCGACTCCACCACGAAGCAGGCGAACGACACGCCGGAGCAAGAAGCCCGGCAGGTGAATTATCTGTCCCTCTTGATCGAAGGCCCCAGCCGCGTCGGGCACTACGTGCGACCCGCGTATGGTCTGCAAGACCGCACCGGCCGCACCGCCGACGGCGACGACGGCTGGCCCGTCATCCGCCCCGACGGTCGCACGCACACCTGGGCATTGAGCTACCACCCCGACGACGAGACCGGGGGAGGCACGATCACCGCCGAGTTCGACGGCGCGAAGAAGACGTTCGCCATCTCGCCCGAAGAGCGCCAGCGCGGCGTCACGGTGAACCGCTTCGGCCTCTTCAACCACCAAGCGGGCGGGCACCAAGTGGAAATCTATATTGACCGGCTGCGGCTGAATGCGCGAGGGGACGAGTAGTGGCTCTCTATCGTGTTACGCCACTAGCTCTTTAATCACCCGACCGCTGTTGGCGATCTTCATCGGCCGCCCGTTCAGGCTCGTGAAATTCTTGTCGAGCGGGATGCCCAGCGAACTGAGCACCGTGGCCATCAGATCTTGCGACGTGTAGGCTGGCGCGACGCTCGTGTCGACCTCGGTGCCGTCCTCGTTCGTCGCGCCGACGGCGATGCCTCCCTTGATGCCGGCGCCGCCGACCACGACGCTCCAGCTACGGGCCCAATGGTCGCGGCCGGCCGTGGCGTTGATGCGCGGCGTGCGGCCGAACTCGCCCATCCAGATGATGGCCGTGTCTTCGAGCAGGCCACGCTGGGAGAGATCCTCGACCAGCGCGCTCATGCCCTGATCCAACTCGGGCAAGCGGCGCTCGAGCGCCGTGAAGACCCCCATGTGATTGTCCCAGCCGCCGAGATCGACCTCGACGAACGAGACCCCCGTCTCGACCAGCCGGCGGGCCATCAGGCAGCCGCGGCCGAAGCCCGTGGTGCCGTAACGCTCGCGGACGGCCTGGGGCTCCTGGTCGATCTTGAAGGACTCCATCTGCTTGCTCGTCATGAGCTGATAGGTCTTGGCGAGGACCTTCGAGTGGTCTTCCGCCGCCGCGCCGCGCCGTTCGCGAACGAAGTTCGTCTCGACGGCGCCTAGCATCTGCATGCGCTGCTGCATGCGATCCCACTCGACCCCCATCTGCAGGTTGCGCACCTGCCCGTTGAAGTCGACGACGAAGGGGGAATAGGTCATGCCCAGGAAGCCCGGCCCTTCACTCGGCCCGCCGATCGACACGAAGGGGGGAATCTCGAGCTGGGGGGACTGACTCTCCAACTCGTGCGCGATGACGGCGCCGTAACTGGGGTGCATGATGTCGGGATTGGGCACGTAGCCCGTGTGCATGTAATAGCGGCCACGATTATGATCGGCCTCGCGGGTGCTCATCGAGCGCACCACGGCCAGGTGCTGCATCTGCTGCGCGACGAGCGGCATGTGCTCACAGATTTGCAGATCGCCGGCGGTCGAGATCGGCTTGAACTGGCCGCCGGTGCTGGCCCCTGGCTTCAGGTCCCAGATATCGATCGTGCTCGGCCCGCCTCCCATCCACAGCAGGATGGCCGCTTTGTGGCGTTTCTTGAGATCGTCGGCATGCGCCTGCATCGTCGACGTGAATTGCAGCGCCGTCCCCGCTAGGGCCGAAGAGGCCGCCAGGTGCTGCAGGAAGTGGCGCCGGTTCATTCCCGTGGGCGTCGTCAACAAGCGTCGCATGACCGATCCTCGCCTCGCTATTCGACCGCTCGGGTCTGGGTGATTCGATTAGTGATTGAGAATGAATTCATTCGTGTTGAGCAGCACCCACCAGATGTCTTGTGTGGCACTCAACGAGTCTCCCCCACGCGCCTGCCACAACTCGTGGGCCAGCTTCATCTCGGGCCCCGTCGCCGGGCGCGCGAGCGCCGCCAGGTAGAGGCGGTTGATCTTTTCCTTGTCGGGCAACTGACTTTGTACCACATCGTGCAACATGGAGCCTGGTTCGCAGGCCGTGGCACGTTGCACCAGGTCGGAGTTCATCATCATCAGCGCCTGCGGGATGGTGCCGTTGAACGTAGTTGCCTCTTCCCCATCGTCGGTGCCGAACGCAATGGCAAACTGGCCGAGCCATTGCCGCTTCATCGCATCCTGATCTTTCTGGCTGGTCTCGTCGGCCTTCGTCGCCACGAGCAGCGATTCGTACAACTCTTCGGCCCGCATCTGACGTAGGTAAAAGCGACTGAACAGCGGCGGATTGCCGAGCGCGGGATCGTCCTTATCGTTCGACTTGCCAGCTCGGCTCGACAGGGCGTACGGCTCGCTGAGCACGATCCAACGGATCAGCCGCTTGAGATCGAATTGGCTGGCCTTGAAATCGAGCGCCAGCTCGTCGAGCAACTCGGGATGCGAGGTGCGGTTGTGCGGTCCCATGTCGTCGATCGGTCGCGTAAAGCCGTAACCCAGGAAATGCGCCCACGTGCGATTGACGATCGCCCGCGGCATTTCGTCCGAGGCGGTGATCAGCCGGGCCAACTCCTCGCGGCGATTCACTTCGGTCACATAGCCGCTGGGATTGATCTCCGTGCCATCGATGAATCGCGGCGGCACGGCGGCCAGCACACCATTGCGCAGCTCGTACGAGACGGTGGCATCCTTGGGATCGCGGCTCGAGCCCGTGTAGTCCTGGTCGGCCAACCGCACGGAGACCACGTTGCGCCCCTCGCGCGTGCGCAGCGGCCGGGCTTGCCGGAAGAAGGCGTTCATGCCCCAGAACTGATCCTGCTTCCAGCTATTGAACGGATGGTTGTGGCATTGCGTACACTGCACCTGCACGCCCAAGAACAAACGCGAGACGTGCGCCGTGGCCTGCACGCCATCCTCGTCGAGCTTTTCGACCAGGTAATTCACGGCGCCGTTGTAGTCTTCCTCGCCCGGCTTGTTGACGCCGTCGGCGCTCACCAACTCGAACACCAACCGATCGTACGGCTTGTTGCGCTCGAACGAACGGCGTAGATACTGCTGCATGCCGTCGCGATCGATCAGGCTGCGATTGTCCATGCCCCCCGTGCGACCGATCAACAGATTGCTCCAGATCGTGGCCCAGTTCCGGGCATACTGTTCGAGATAGCGATCCTTCGTGTCGTCGTTGGTGAGCAGGCGATCGACGAGCTTGGCGCGCTTGTCGCGATCGCGGTCTTTCAGAAATGCTGTCACTTCATCGAGCGACGGAATGCGCCCCATCACGTCGAGATAGACGCGCCGGCACCACTCGCCGTCGGTCGCCCGCGAAGAAGGACTAACATCGGCGTCTGCCCAGCCTTGCTTGATCCGGGCGTTGATCGCCTCGATGACCGCGCTGTCACTACGGGCAGCGCCAAGCGAATTCTGCGCTTGCTCTGTGGCGGGCGCCTGGGGACGTTCGGGCGTCTCGTTCGCCCCCAGCGCCGGCCATGCCACGAGCGCGGCAAGCAACAAGGCGAGCGGGGAGAGGCGGCTGGCAACGACTGGCATTTCGGTCTCCGCCGAATCTTCGGCAAACGCTTGTACTACAAGATTTTATGCTAACCGTGCGAGCAATGCTGTCAAAGTTTTCGCACTCGATCCAGATTTCCCCTCACTGACGCTCTTTGAAGTTGTGCCTTTCGAGGTTCCTTGGCGTCTGTATTCGGCAAATCAGCCCATCCTAAGCGCGAAGCGTCAGCGAGGGAGTTCCTGCAAAGAACGTCGAGCAAAGTACTCCCTCGCTGACGCTTCGGGTTACGATGCCGCGAAAAGCGCCACTTCAAAAAAGCGTCAGCGAGGGCAAGTTAAGATCATTGCCTCGCCTTCGTTGCCCCTCGCACGATTTCTCCCAGTCACAAAAAAAGCCAGCCCTGCGATCGACTGGGGGGTCAAATCGCTGGGCTGGCTACTGTCTAAAAGTGCAACACGTGTGCAATTTTGCTGTATCGTTTTGCAACAATGAGTTGGAAGCCCCCGGGGGGGCAGGGGCTTCCAACTCAACCTCGGGCCTCGGTTCCGCTTCGGCCCATCGTTCAGGAACGCCACCTCTCTCTATTCGCAAGTAGCTTTACTGCAAGGCGTTACTGAGATGCAAACGATTGTGCTGCACTAACCTCTTCCAGTGACCGGCCCCGGCAACATGCTCTTCTCTGTTTCGGCCCCGGTCAGTTGCCGTCAGGCAACGGCTATCAATGAAAGCAAACCCAGTGCCAATTTTTCTTGACAACCACGGATTCCCCCTAAAGAAGTATCTTCACCACCACCTTGTGTACCGGCGCAGGGTCGCCGGCGTGGCAGTTGGGCTCGTGGGCATCATCGGGAAAGAAGATCGCAAAGTGACCCGCCGCCAGCTCGAAGGGGCGAGCCCGGGCGTTCCGTTCGAAAAAGATGATGTCCCGTTCCGAGTCATACGGCTGCGTCACCTTGCCGGTCTCGTCGAGCGGAGTCCAATAGATCGTCTCGCGACCGGAAATCAGGTACTGGATGTCGAGGTAGCGGCGATGGGCCTCGGGCTCGGCACTCTCGTAGTCGCGGGTGTCGTACTTGGCGACCATGGCGTAGGCCCGCTGCCCGTCGATCTCGTGCTTGCCCAGGGCGAGCGAGGCCCGCGCCTGACCGATGATGAAACCGAACCCCATTTTCAGCGAAGGCATCCACTTCGAGTAGCGTTCGGCCTGCGAGAGGCTGTCGAGAATCATCGTCCGGTCTCCAGCACGTGGGTCAGGGCGGCACGAAACCGCGTCAGGAAATCGTCGCACACCGCTTCGTCGTGCGCCACGGAAAGATAGAGCTTCGTCCCCATGGGGTTGAGGAAGATACCGCGTGCGAAGAGCTCGAGCATCAGCCGACGCGTCAGGGCGCGATCTCCCCGCTGCGTGGAACGATAATCGCGAACCGGCTCGCGCGAGAAGACGACTTGTGCCAGCGGCCCGTCGCCGATGATCTGCGCCGGCAGATCGAACGCCGCCAGCACTTCGTCCAAGCCAGCCCGCAAGTATCTGCCGAGCGCGTGCAGCCGCTCGTACGTACCCGGCTGACGGAAAACGCCCAGCGCCGCCCGGGCCGCCGCGGCCGAGATCGGATTGCCTCCGAGCGTCGAAGCCGTCCAGACATAATCCGGCTGTCCCAGACGATCCTCGCGCACCTGATCCATGATCTCGCGCCGGCCGCCGAACGCCCCGATCGGATACCCCCCGCCAAGCGCTTTGCCATACGCCACCAGGTCGGGCGCCACGCCGTAGTATTCTTGCGCCCCGCCGTAGGCGAGCCGGAAACCGGTCACCACTTCGTCGAAGACGAGCGGCACGCAGTAACGAGTCGCCAACTCGCGCAGTCCCTGGAGAAAACCAGGCAGCGGGGGCACGCAGCGCTGCAACGGCTCGACAATGATGCCCGCCAGGTCGCGCACGTGCTCTTCGACCACCGCGGCCGTGCGTTCGAGATCGTTGAACGGGGCGATGAGGACGGTCTCGTCGACCAGCGCCGCGATGCCCGCGCTCGAGGGCTCGGGACTTGGAAAGGGAGTCTGGCCACTGGGAAAGAGGCTCGTCACGCCGACTTCATTGGCGCCGTGATAGGCCCCTTCGAACTTGAGCAGTTTCGCTCGACCGGTGAAAGCCCGCGCGAGCCGCTGGCAGTACATCGTGGCCTCGGTGCCCGACGCACAAAAGCGAATCCGCTCGCAGGCCGGACTGACGCGCACGATCTCTTCGGCCAGCAGCAGGGTCTCTTCCGTAATGTAGGAAAAATTCGAGCCGAGCGGCGCCCGGCGCTGCACGACCTCGACCACCTCGGGACGCGCATGGCCCACGAGCACCGATCCCCACCCCAGCGAGAAATCGAGATACTCGCGTCCCTCGGTGTCCCACAGCCGGCAGCCTTCGCCCCGGTGAAAGACACGTGTCAGCTCCTCGGTGAAGTTGAACTCGCCATTCGAGCCAGCCGGAAAGACAGCCAGCGAACGCTCGCGGTATGACGCCATCGCGATCCTTTCGCGCGCAAGAAGGGGCCCGCATCGGTTTGCCGCGCGACCCGAGCCCAGAGAAGCTTATCCAACGTGTTCGCAGATTACGCGGATGGGAGGCAATGTGCTATGCCCGATGGCAAAAAACACCATCGCAAGCTATCTGCGTTCCTCGGCGCGTCTCTGCGGATGAACCCGTTTGCCCTGAACCGGGCGGGCTTACTTGCCCACGCGCGGCTGCGCCCGGGCTGGCGAGCTTTCGAGGTCGATCAGCTCGATCCGCAAGGCATCGTTGCGCTGCTGGCGATCGACGGCCACCAGCACCTGGTGCGCGCCGGCGGCCAGCTCGAGCGTCATCTCGGCCTCGGGCGTGTGTTCGACTCCGTCGAGCCACATGGTCACGCCAGCGGGCGAATTCAAGTGCAAGCGTACGGCACCCTCAGTCGAGACGTCGAAGTCGAATCGCAAGAGGCTCACCGCCGGTTTCCCCTCGCCCTGATCGACGGGGGTCAACTCGGCCAGCGGCAAGTCGCCACTTACCTGGCTGTAAGCAGAGGTCCAAGCCAACGAACTCATACCGCCATTGGCCACGGCGCTGCAGCCATGCTCGGACAGGAAGCGCGACGACTCCTCGCTCGCTTCGAGCTTCTCCCAGCGACGCACGAGCTTGGCCTGACCGATCGAGTAGGGACCGACCTTGCCCAGTTCGGAAAGAAATCGCACGAGGTCGACCAGCTCGTCGCGCGAGAGCGGATCGACGAGCCCCACCGGCATGAGCGATCCGCCCGGCGCCTGCTCGTCGACGTCGGCGGTCGCCAGCGTGATGATTTCGTCGTCGGCCGTGCGCAGAACCAACTCGTCGGCCGTCTCGCGCACCTTGATGCCGGTCAACAAGCGACCGTCCGAGGTGCTCACGACCACCGAGTGGTAGTTTTCCTTCACGGCCTTGCCGGGCAGGATGAGCGATTCGACGAGGTAATCGACCGGCGCGCTCGCGCCGATGCTGACCAGGTCGGGGCCTACCACGCCGCCGGCGCCGCCGATAGCGTGGCACTTGATGCAATTGAGCTGCGCGCGACGGTAGATCGACTCGCCTCGCGCGGCATCGCCCCGCTGCACGGCGTCGGAGACCAGCTCGTTCAGTTCGCGTTCGGTCAGCGTGCGGGGCTCGGCCGTGACGCCGCCGGCCGATTCCAGCGCCGCGATGAGCGCGGGATCGGCCTTGCGCGTGCGGGCCAGCCGCAGTCCGGTTTGCGCACGATCGGCTTTGATCGACTTGCCCGACAGGGCCGCCGCCAACAGGGCCGGACCTTCCTGACGTTCGAGCATCGCGTTGAAGAGTCCTTCAACGTCGAATCGTTCGCTGTCTTCGGCATCGGCCACCAAGAGCGCCACCGCCGCCTCGACCGCGGCAGGCAAATCGACGGCCGCCAGGCCGACAATCGCCATGCCACGCACGCGCGCCTTGTAGTCGTTCGACGTGAGGCCTTTGAGCAGTTCGACCGTGCCGGGGTCGCCCAGGGGCAACAGGCCATCGATGGCCGCGCGCCGCAAGGTAAGGCCCGTCTCCTTGGCACGTACGATCTCGCCCAGCTTCGGCGCCAGCTCTTTGAGCTGCCAGGTGCCGATGGCCCGGGCGGCCGCCGACGCCAACGATTCGCTGTTCGACTGCAACAACTCGCCGACGCGATTCAGATCGCCGCCCGGACGGACGCCGCGCTGCGGAGTCGCCTTGACTACATCGTCCAACACGCGCTGTCGAGCATCGCCTAGGGGCAAATCCACAGGCAGAACGCGGTCCAGCACCACGCCCAAAGCCGCGGCATCGCCATGGGCCGCCACGCGCTTCAGCACTTCCTCTTCGCGAGACTGGGGCACCTCACCCGCGCGAATCATGGCCACCAAGGGCTCGACCACTCGGCGATCGTCCGAGGCCAGCAAGAAGAAGGCCAATGGATTCGCATCGGCGATCGGGCGGCGTCCGGCCAGCACTTCGGACAGCCAGACCGGCTCCAACTCGCGAGCCGTCAACCAGAGACCATAGTCGAGAAAGCGATCCATCGGGCGCGACAGGATACTCGCGGCCAATTCGACCGAGCGGGAGGTCGGAATCTGCCCCAGGCAACGCAACGTCTCGAGCCGCACGCGCGGATGTTCATCGGCCGCTCGGGCCGCCAACAGATCCGGTGTGTTCGGCAAACGCGTGCCCCAGTGCGCCACGACGCGCGTCGCCGCGGCACGAATCTGCGGCTGACTCGATTCCAAGAGCGCCGCCAACAACTCGGGCTGCACGGTATCGAACGCCTGATAGACCCACAGAGCCTCGAGCCGTTGGTTGTCGTACTGGGCGTCGGCCTTGTCCAGACCATCGACCCAATAGGCCAGGTAGGGTAACACCTCGCGACCACGCTCGCGCAAGACGCGCTTCGCGTGATGTCGCGTCCACGACTCGGGCGACTTCAAGTGATCAAGCAATTCGGGAATCGTCGCGCCGACGAGCTTCGGACGTTCGACGGTCGGTCGACCCTTGGCCGTCACGCGCCAGATGCGGCCGTGCGTATGATCGCGGCGTGGGTCGCGGAAATCGACTTCGCCGTGCTGAATGATCGGGTTGTACCAGTCGGCGATGTAGATGGCGCCGTCGGGCCCCAGCTTCACGTCGATCGGTCGGAAGGCCACATTCTCGGTCTTGATCAACTCGGTCTGCTGCGTCGACGAGTAACCGGCCCCCTCTTCGCCCAGCACGAAACGGCACACGCGGTGCGCGCGGAAGTCGTTCGTGATGACGTTGCCCTGCCAATCGTCGGGCAAGTGGCGACCATCGACCAGCTCGATGCCGCAATGCTTGGGGCTGCCGGGGTTCAGACCATGCAACGTGCGCACCGCGCCGGGTGAAGTAAAGTAGACCGCGCCCGGCATCACGTAGTTCACCCCTTCGCCACCAGCACCGTCGGTCGCAAACGACTGGCCAAAGCGATCGAAGTGATGCCCCCAGGGATTGCACAAGCCCTTCATCAAGACTTCGAGCTTGCCGCTCTCGGGCTGATACTGCCAGATGCCGCCGCCGTTCAGTCGGCGCACGCCCCAGGGGGTTTCGATGTGGCTATGGATGTAGATCGACTGGTTGAAGTAGAGTAGCCCGTCGTAGCCCCAGCGCAACGTGTGCAGGATGTGGTGCGTATCTTCCGTGCCAAAGCCCGAGAGCATGACACGGCGCTGATCGGCACGGCCGTCGCCGTCAGTATCGCGGAAGTGGAGCAGCTCGGTGCTGTTGGCGACATAGACTCCGCCATCCCCCGGCTCGACGCCGGTGGGAATCAGCAGCCCGTCGGTGAAGACATCGGTCTTGTCGGCGCGTCCATCACCGTCGATGTCCTCGACCACGAGAATCCGATCGACCGGCTCCTGGCCGGGAGCGATCTGGGGATAGACCTCGCTGCTGGCGATCCACAGCCTGCCTTGCGAGTCGAAGTTCATCTGGATCGGCTTGGCGATGGCCGGATCGGCGGCGAAGAGATTCACTTCGAACCCTTCGGCCACCTGGAACGACTCGAGCTCGATCCGCGGATCGGGATCGGGAATATCCTTCAATTCGCGCTGAGCTAGAGCCGGTGATGTTAGCCCCAGGCAGTAGGCCATGGTAAATGCACACATCAAGGCTCCACTGCTGGGCAAGCCAACAGTGCCACGCCTACGGCGGAAACTTGTCAGGATGGGCTTACTCACTCGCTCACCTCACTTTCGGCCACCAGCTCGTAGCGGTGGGGTTTCGGCTGTGCGAGTTCGACGATCTTCGCTTCGGCCTCGGCCACCAGCGGATCGAACTTCGGCACCTCCTGCGCGTTTTGTCCTTGTTCGTATTTGCGGAAGCCGAACAGATAGGTCTCGTTCTGCGGCCGCCAGCGATGGAAATAGAGCTCGTTCTTGGCCAGGATCGCGCGGCGCAATTCCTCGGCCTGCGCCAACTCAGGGGCGGCCTCAAGATTCACGCCAGCGGCCCACTCTTCGGCACGGGCGGTAACGACCGCCGCGTCATCGATCTTGAGCGTGTGCTTGCCGGCAGGCAGATCGCGTACCCGCACGGTGCGCGTGACGCCGACGGGACGGCCACAGGCCCGTGCCTCGTCGGGGAGCGCGGCCGACGGCAGATGCGCGTCGGTCAGCGTGAACCGGATCGAGCCAGACTCGCGTGCCACGTCGGTGGCCGTCGTTCCGTTAGCCACCAGTTCTTCGCCATCGGCATCGATCTCGAGCGACCAGGCGCCCGGCGTCAACTCGAGGTCCTGCAGCAACGCATTCGCCGCGCGCCAGTAGCCATAGGCCGCGTAGTGCAGGCCGTTGTCCGTGAGAGGGCAGGGGGGCTGCTCGGCGTGGCCATCGGGAATCAGCGAGTAAAGATCGACATAGCGATAGCCACGCTGCCCCGCCACGACCTCCAGCATGCGCCCATACAGACGCAGATCGCGATTGTGTGCCGTGGGGTCGGGAAGCGGCGCCGCAAAATGTTCCTGTCGCGTGGGAGACAACAAGACGAAGCGTGCCCCCGTATCGCGGAGATCGTTCAATAGCCGATCGAGACCGGCAACGAAGTCGGGAAGTCCTTCCGCGCCGGCAAACGACTCGTTCGCGCCGTAGGCGACGAGCACTACCGTGGGGTCCAGCTCGAGCACGTGCTGGACGAGGCGCCGGTAGCCCTCGGCGCGAGTCTCGAAGCCGGCTCGCGAATCGCCCCAGACGGTGTCGCCACTCCAGCCGAGATTGCGGAAGACCAGCTTCCGTCCCGGAAAACGTGCCGTCAGGGCCGCTTCGATGTAGTCGTGCTGTTGCGCGCGTTCGGCGAAGGTGCCACCGATCAGCACCACGCGTTCGCCATCGGCCAGATCGAAGGGTTCGGCCAGGGCGGTCGAAAGGGGCAGGGCGAGGATCACGCCGGCCAGCGCGAGCGTGCCCCGTTGCAGCCATGAGATCACCAGGGATTCTCCGCGGGGAATGGACCGCGCGCCTCGCAGGGCACACGAGTCAAAGGGCGGGGGCTCGGGGCGAAAACGATTCCCGAGCGGGGGGCTTCCTGGTGCCCAATGTAATCGGCCGTGACGTGGCCGTCGAGCGCGGTGCGAGACGAGTGGTCCGGCTCGAGCGCCATTCCACGCCCGTCGAAACAAGGGACTACCGCCGCGAACGATGATCCCCCTCCGCCCCGAGGCAGCGCGACGCTGGCGCTGCCTCCCTCGGCCAGGTGAACGGCCTACCAGGCCGAGTGCGGCCGAGAGGCGTTTCGGTTCTCGATTACGGACGTCCGAACGAGGGGCCTTCGACCGTCGGACGGTTCATCCGACGCTGCCCCTGGGGCGCCGCTGGTTTGACCATCTTCTTGGCGCGGTTCGCGGTGCGGAGCTGGGGCATTTCGTCCTCGGTCAGATCGACGCTCGATTCTTCTTCGTCCCGCACGCCGGCGGTCGGCTCTTCGATGACCTCTCGAGCCGGTCGGGCGATCGCCTTTTCCACCGCATCCTGCAGGTCGAGCCCCGGCGTCGGTTCCTCGGGGCGCGTGATCAGCGGAGCCTGCTCGTCCGATTCCTTCGCCAAGTTCGTGATGCGTTCCTCGTAGATCGCCAGGGCGTGCAGCGCGTGTCCGACGGAACCGATCTCCCACTGACGCTTGCGATTCTCGAGCAGCATGTTCGACAGATAATTGAACCCCTTCATCACGCGGGGATCCCCCACCTGCTCGTCATCGATGGCAAAACCGAGCCATTCGAGAATATGCCCCGTGGTCTTGATGCGGCGATCCAGGTCGGGATTCGAACCGCGTCCCTCGAACCATTCGGTGCTCATCGAGCCATCCGAGTTCTGCAGCTTCAGGGTCCAGCGGATGTAGTTCTGCGTGTGAAGTTGGGCGCGGCGGAATTCACCCTCGATCGGGTCGCCGCGTTTGATCAGCTTGCGCACGGGATAGGCCACCGAGAACAAGCGGTGCGAGCCACCGCAGGTGCTCATCTTCTTCACCGGAGCGGCGATCTCCTCGCGTAGCAAGCGGGGAATATCCCACGCCTGCCCCTGATCGTTCTTCCAGGTGACGTCCAGATCGCAGTAGTGCGAAATGGCGATCAGCTTGAAGGTGAGCTCTTCGCCCGAGCGGCAGGTCAGCTTCTCGGTCTCGACGAGATCGGCCACGGTGAATTCGCGATCGCCGCTGCGCATCGGGTAGTCGATCGGCACGCGGCTTTGCGCCAGCATGCCGACAAACTGACCGTGATGCCCTTGTACCTGCGGCCCCTTGGCGGCATTGATACGGTCGCCGCGGAGCTCGAGCAGGCGTTTGCCCGCACAGGGGTTGTTCCAGCAGACATAGGCGATGGCATTCACCGATTCGCCGTTCGGTCCCCCTTTCAAGAGGTTCGTGTTCACGCCGTAGGCGATGATCTGGTGCATCACCTCCCACGGATTATGGTCGCGCGAGTTCAGGTTGCGGGGGTAGTAGAGCGCGAGCGCCCGGCGCACCTTTTCACGCAGCTTGAGCAGGGCCGGATCGATCTGCTCGGCATCTTCTGCCGTCATCCCTTCGCCCCCGGCCGCGGTCTCGGGGCGGCCGGGGACTCCCAAACGCTTGGCCGCCGCGTCGATCGGACGCAGATCGTTGATCGCCGGCATACGGCCTTGGGCCAGCGCGTCGCCAACCAGGGCCACGCAAACAACAGCGGTGCCTACGCACAGGTGCAGGGCGGTGCGAACCATTTCCAACTCACTGGGTTGTGGCATCTGGCAGACGGGGAACGTCGCTCGACCTGGTGGTCACCGGCAAGGCGTGGCTACGGCGGCAGGTTATTCGAACGGCGTGTGGAGCTCGCGGCGGCGTGCGAGTCCCCGTCAGGAGGGCAAATCTGGGCGTACACGACCGGCGCTAAACGCTACGCGGGGGGACGCCATCCGAACCGAGTCGGGAATGAACCGCTCGGTCGGGGCAAACCGTCTGCGCGGGCGCGGTTCGCGCGGTCGTCGTAGCTGTCATATCGGCCGTTTCGTCGGACGAACCCAAGGCGACGCCGAGGCTTTTCTTGCGACCGCACACGAGATGCTAGCGGGGGCGGCAACTGCGTCGAGTTGGCTATCCGTAACGCCCCGGCACGGCAGACGCAGTTCGCAGGTCTTCGCTATTTCCACGACGGATGCTAGCAGGCAGAAAGCCAGCAAGAGCTAGAAGAGGTTGCGGAGCCGCTCCGCGACGGTGGGCGTGTAAGGGGCGGGCTCGCGACCGGCGGCAAAGGCTCGCCAGGACTCTACGTCGTTGCCATATTCCTTGCCCGAGACCAAACGCAACGACTCGACAGCCCGCAATTGAATGGCGGGATTGTTCTCTTCCAACGCGACTCCCAGGGGCTTGATGGCTCCGGGATCCTTGGTTTCGCCCAGCCCGCGCGCGGCGGCGAGCCGCACGTTGATATCCGTGTCGTTCGTCAACGCCTCTCCCAACGCCTGGACCGAGGCCGGACCACCCCGTTTGCCCAGGGCCTCGCAACAGGCAATGCGCACTTCGGAATCGGGATCGTTGAGCCCCGCGGCGAGCACGGCCGTGGCCGAGCCGGTCTGGAAATTCGCCAACGCCCGCACGATCTCGGCCCGCATGAAGGGGTCGAGCTCCGTGCGAATCGCCTTGGCCAAATTCGCCGACACTTCTTCCTGCTCTTCCTGCGATCGCTTGGGCGCTTCTTTGCCCAGTTCGCGCAATTCGACCACGCGCTCGTTCGGCGACTGGATGGCCGGCCGATTCGGATGATCGTCGACGTAGCCAAAGGTCTTCTTCCACGAATGGCGCATCTTGTTGCGCGTATCGGCGCAACCACCACCGAAGAGGATGACGAGGCAGACGACAGGCACGATCCAGCGATCGCTGGTGAAACGCAACATTATCACTCGGGCTTCGAAGGACGTGAGGACGTGGAAGAAGCCTTCCTCCCGAAGGGGAGTGGCCGGGGACTATATCGACTCAATCCGCGCGCTCCAAGACGAGTCTTCGAGCAAACTTTCGCCATCACAATCTGCGCAAGACCGGCGCTTTAACTAATCATCGGCGGCGAAGTTCATCGCGAGTTCATCGCCCGCGATGGTGATTGACGTTGACCTTTGGAACGAACGAGCCGTAGACTCGACGCTAGCGTCGCTCGTACGCCCCTTTCACGCTTCTTCATCGCCATTCGGCCCCCGAGGTGTCCCCATGTTATTTCGCTCTCGTTGTGTCGCGCTGGCCTGCCTGGTTCTGCTCTTCGGGGCAACGAGCGTCGGAGCTGCCGATCGCACTCCCGTCCAGCTCGAGAACATGCACCTCTGCTGCAAGACGTGCAGCAACGACCTGACCGATGCCCTGAGCTCGGTCGAAGGCATCGAGCAGATTGAAGTCGATCGCAAGACGGCTTCGGCGCGGTTCCTTTCGCCCAGTGACGAAAAGACCCAGGAAGCGCTCGGCGCGATGGCCGAGGCCGGCTTCTTTGCCACGGCCACGCAAGGAGATAAGAAGCTCACCGTACCGACCGAAAAGATCGAGCCCGAACTCAAGGCCGATCGCATCGTCTTCGAGGGAGTGCATCTCTGCTGCGGCGGTTGCGCCAAGGGAGTGGTCCAGGGCTACACCGATCTGACGGACGTCGTGGCCGTCGATTGCGATGTCGACGAGCGGACCGTCACGCTGACCGGCAAGGAGCTCTCGGTGGCCCAGATGCGCGAGGCCCTGCACAAGGCGGGCTTCAGCGGCAAGCTGGTGCGCAAGTAGGACGTCGGGCCTGCCGGCCATTGGCGAAGCTTCTTCCCACGGGGAGAGCGCAGACGCGCCGTTTCTGCGCGCCGCGTGCGCCAAGCTCGACGTCATCTGATACCCTGGAACGAGTCTCGGCGTCGGACGGTTGCTCGCAATCGCCCAACGTTCATCCCGCGTTCGTCGCCTTACCGAGCGGTCGCCTGCGTATGCTGTGGATTCGATCTCTGCCCCCTGCGCGTCGTTGCGGAGCGTCGATCGCCTGCCTGTTGCTGGGTCTGGCGGCGATTTGCGCCGGGACGCCAGTGGCCTGGGGGGTCGACCACGTGCTCTTCCGACACGAGGACGACCAGCTTCAACTGAGCGGGCGCGTGCTGACCGAATTGCAACAGGGAGGCCTGCTGTTTCAATCGGACGATGGCGCGACCTGGGCGATCGATGCCCAGCAGTTGGTCGAACGTCGCCAGGATGACGCCGAGTTCAAGCCCCTCTCGGCCGACGAGGTCGGGCGCCGCGTGCTGGCCGAGCTCCCGCCGGGATTTCAAATCCACAAGACGAATCACTACGTGATCTGTTACGACACGTCACGTGTGTTCGCGCAATGGGCCGGCGCACTGTTCGAACGTCTCTACATGGCCTTTACCAACTACTGGCAGCGCAAAGGCTTCGACGTCGTCGAGCCCGAGTTTCCGCTGGTGGCGGTAATCTTTGCCAATCGGCAGGCGTACATCAAATTCGCCGAGCCCGAGTTGGGAGGCGCCGCCCCCGCCGTCGCCGGCTATTACAGCATTCGCACGAATCGCATCACCACGTTCGATCTGACCGGCATCGAAACGCTGCGGCAGCCGGGCGACCGCCGCGCTACGGCCGCGCAGATCAATGCCATGCTCGCTCGCCCACAAGCGGAACGCACCGTGGCCACGATCGTACACGAGGCCACTCACCAGATCGCCTTCAACTGCGGGCTGCAGACGCGCTACTCGGATATTCCACTCTGGGTCAGCGAAGGAATCGCGGTTTATTTCGAAACGCCCGATCTTTCGAGTCGCTCGGGCTGGCGCAACATCGGCGGCATCAACTGGCACCGTCTGGACGGCTTCCGTCGCTATGTACCAAACCGCGACAGCGATTCGCTCGCCGCGCTCGTCACCGGCGACGACAAGCTGCGCGATCCGCAGACCGCCGGCGACGCCTACTCCGAGGCCTGGGCGCTGACCTATTTTCTGATCCGACAGCGGCCCAACGAATTTCACGAATACATGCGGCTGTTGTCGGCCAAGCCGCGTTTGGGGCGCGACGAGCCAGGCCAGCGTCTCGAAGAGTTCAAACGCATCTTCGGCCCGCTCGAAGAACTCGACGCCGAGTTCCTCCGCTACATGAGCAAAGTCCGCTGAGGACTTTTCCAGCGAATCTATTCATGCAAAGTGGCACAGGCTGCCAGCCTGTGCTGCTCGGCAAAAGCTCCGATCCGCCCTCGCCCGATTCCGCACAGGCCAGAACGCCGGTGCCACTTCTCCTCGCTGGCCTTGTGGTCAGTACAGCAGGTTGGGAGGAACGGAACACTAATCGACACGAATTCCCGTTAATCCATCATTAGTGTCGATTAGTGCAAATCAGTGTTCCTTAGTTTCTCTCGAACTTAGGATCCCCCGGGGCGGGAAGTCCTGGTTCCCAGGGGATTGAACCCGCCCGGCGCGGCCCCTACCATGACGGACTTCTATCCAATCCACTTGCCCGGCTAGTACTCACTGAGAAGCGAAATCATGGCCAGTTCACCCGTCCATTCCGAAGTTCAAGGCGACGTCGCCGTCATCACCATCGATTCTCCCCCCGTCAATTCGCTCAGCCAGGCCGTCGTTCGCGGCCTGATCGACGCCATCACCGCGGCCAACAAGAACAGCGCCGTGCGGGCCATGGTCATCCACGGGGCAAACAACAACTTCGTCGCCGGCGCCGATATTGGTGAGCTGCAGCAAGCCGTCGCCCACCTGGCCAAGGGGGGCAGCGCCAAAGACGGCGGCCTGGCCGACGATCTCCAGCACTCGCTCGAAGATATCGACGCCAACGAAAAGCCGGTCGTCATGGCCATCGACGGCTTTGCGCTCGGCGGCGGTCTCGAGCTGGCCATGTCGGGCCATTACCGCGTCGGCACCACCCGGGCCTCGGTCGGCTTGCCCGAGTTGCAACTCGGTCTGCTGCCCGGCGCCGGTGGCACGCAACGTCTGCCGCGTCTCGTCGGATTGCAAAAGGCCGCCGAGATGATGCTCACCAGTTCGAACATGAAGGCCAAGGAAGCGCACGAGCAGGGGGTGCTGCAAGAGCTGGTCGAACCCGACCAATTGATTCCCGCCGCCATCGAAGCCGCGCACAAGCTGGCCGATGGCAAGTTGCAGCGCGTGCGGGCCTCGCAAATGAGCGATAAGCTGCCCGACGCCGACACCGCCCGAATGATGGTCGACATGGGCAAGGCGATGGCCGGCGACAAGGCCCGCAATCTCGTCCATCCCGATCTGTGCCTCGACGCGATCCTGTGCGGCATCACCGAGGGCTACAAGGCCGGCCTCAAGCGCGAAGGTGAGAACTTCATCAAGTGTCTCGAGAGCCCGCAGGCCGGCGGCTTGATCCACATGTTCTTCGCCTCGCGCGCCGCGGCCAAGGTGCCGGGCGTCACCGATCAAAAGCTCGAGCCGAAGCAGATCCGCAAGGCGGCCGTCCTCGGCGGCGGCACCATGGGGAGCGGTATCGCCACCTCTCTCCTGTACGCGGGGATCGAAGTCACCTTGAAAGAGGTCACGCCCGAGTATCTCGAGGCAGGCCGCGGACGCATCGACGGCAACCTGTCGTCGCGCGTAAAGAAGGGCAAGCTCGCGCAGGCCAAGTACGATGATATGCTGGGCCGCCTCAAGGGCCAGACCGACTACTCCGGCTTCGATCAGATGGACCTCGTCATCGAGGCGGTCGTCGAGAACATCGAACTGAAGCAGAAAGTCTTCGCCGACCTGGAGAAGGCGGTACGCCCCGACTGCATCCTCGCCTCGAACACCTCGACGATCGACCTCGAGCTGATCGGCAAGAACACCAAGGCCGCCCCACGCATCGTGGGCACGCACTTCTTTTCGCCGGCGCACATCATGCCGCTGGTCGAGATCGTACGCAGCAAGCACACCAGCCCCGAGACCCTCAACTCAACCGTCAACCTGGTGAAGGCGCTCAAGAAAACCCCCGTCACCGTGGGCAACTGCATCGGCTTCCTGGTAAACCGCATCTTCTTTCCCTACGGCCAGGCCGCCGGGCTGCTGGTGGATTACGGGATCGATCCCTACCGCATCGACAAGGTGATCTACGACTTCGGCATGCCGATGGGTCCGTTCCGCATGGGCGACCTGGCCGGCGTGGATGTAGCGAAGTTCGCCGGCGGCATCATGCTCGAGGCCTACCGCGAGCGCTCCTACGCCTCGACGCTGGTCGAGTACATGTTCGAAGAGAAACGCTTCGGCCAGAAAACCGGCCGCGGCTACTACCTGTACCCCGACGGCAAGAACGCCCAGCCCGACCCCTCGTTGGCGGCGCTCGTCGAAAAGGCCCGTGCCGATGCCGGCAATCCGCAGCCGCTCGACATCTCGGACGAGGAGATCGTCGAACGGGTCTTCTTCGGCGTCATCAACGAGGCCTGCCGCTGCCTTGATGAAGGTATCGCCATCCGCGCCTCGGATATCGACGTGGCGACCGTGATGGGCATGGGCTTTCCACCCTACCGCGGCGGCATCATGAAGTACGCCGATTCGCTCGGCGCGAAATACATCCACGACAAGCTGGCCGACTGGAGCAAGGTACACGGCGCGGTCTACGCTCCGTGCGACTTCCTCCAGCGCAAGGCCGCCGCGGGCGAAAGCCTGTCGTCGTAGCAAACGCCTGCCCCAATTCGCGGCGGGTAGGCGGGTAGCACGGATGATTCTCCTCCCATAGTTCGCCAACTTCTGCAACCCAGAGTCGGAGAATCGTCCGTGTCGCGCAGCGACAAGAGGATCTGGAAGATCTTATTTCTACCGGACTATGAAATTGTGATGATCCCATGTTGATTGCCGCACCGGCCCTCGAACGACTCGTGGCCAGCATCTTCTACAAGGCAGGCTGCCACGAGACTGAGGCGAACCAGATCGCCCGCTATCTCGTCGAGGCGAACCTCGTCGGCCACGATTCGCACGGCGTCATCCGTGTCGCGCCTTACATCGACTGGCTGCGCGACGGCCGTGTCGTGGCCAATCAGTCGATCGAGGTCGTGCTCGACGCCGAGACCTTCGCCGTCGTCGACGGCCGCTTCGGTTTCGGGCAGGTCGTGGGCGAAGCCACCATGCGGCTGGGACTCGAGAAGGCCCGCCGGCACGGCGTCGCGGTGATCGCGCTCAAGAACGCCGGGCACCTCGGACGCATCGGCGATTGGCCGCTGCTGCTCGCGCGCGAAGGGATGATCTCGCTCTACTTCGTCAATACCAACGGAGGCGGCATCCTCGTCGCTCCGTTCGGCGGCATCGAGCGTCGCCTGTCGGCGAATCCCATCGCGGCCGGCGTGCCGGTGGACGGGGGCTCGCCGATCCTGCTCGACATCTCGACGTGCGCCATTGCCGAAGGCAAAATCAAAGTAGCCTTGAACAAAGGCGTGCGCGTGCCGGCCGGCGCGATCATCGACGCCGCCGGACAACCGACCGACGACCCGCAGGTGTTTTACGCGAATCCTCCCGGCGCGATCCTGCCGTTCGGAGGACACAAGGGTTACGGACTGGGAATCCTGGTCGAGATTCTCGCCGGCGCACTCACTGGCGGCGGGTGCAGTCGCACCGGCGAGCGCCGCGTCGCCAACGGCATGCTCTCCATTATCCTCGACCCGGCGCAGTTACAGCCCGGCGATGAGTTCGCGGCTGAAGTGCGGCGCTATATCGACTTCGTGAAGAGCTCGCGTACGGCGGTACCTGGCGGAGAGATCTTGCTGCCGGGCGAGCTCGAAGAGCGCACGCGAGCGGCCCGGCTCGCGCACGGCATCGAGCTCGACGACAACACCTGGGGGCAAATCACTGGCGCCGCGCGCACCGTGGGACTCACGCCCCGCGAAATCGAAGCGGCCATCGCCGACGGTTGATGGCCTCGAGCTGCGTTACCCGGCCGGTAGACGCATGATGTTGAGAACGTCGCGCGCCGGCATACGTCGCTTACTCGAAGCGTCCTTCGAGCTGATTGAGCTCGACGAACATGCCCAGTAGTTCTTCGCGCGTGCGAGCGTCGGTCTTCGTCAGGATACTCGCGCGCCGCGAGTGTGCCGTGCGCAGGCTGATCGACAGCCGGTTGGCGATCGACTTCATCGGCTCGCCCTGACAGAGCAGCTCGAGGACGGCCCGTTCCTCTTCATCGAGGCAGGCAAATCGCGCGGCCAGATCCCGGCGGCGTTGCGCGTGCCGCCGACGGATCCGATCCTCGGACATGGCCCGGCGAATGCTCGCGCGCAGTTCCGCCGGCTGGTAGGGCTTTTCGAGAAAGTCGACGGCGCCGGTTTTCATCGCCAGCACCGAAGTGGGCACGTCGGCAAAGCCCGTGACGAAAATAAAGGGCAGGCCATCCCCCGCCTCGCGCAGCAGGCGCTGCAGCTCGATGCCGGTCATGCCAGGCATGCGCAAATCGACCACCAGGCACCCGCCGAGCGCTTCGTTGCGAGCTTCGAGAAACTCTTGGGCCGAAGCAAAGCACTCGCAGGCGAGTCCCATTCCGCGAACGAGCTCGCGCATGGAATCTCGAACGGCGACGTCGTCGTCGACGATGTAAACTCGCGCGCCGTCGTCGGCGCTGCCCCCCCGTGGTCACATCCCCCACGGCCACCGACTCCTGCTGGACCGGAATCATGTCGAAGCTCGCTCCCTCTTAGCGTGAACTGTCATGCCCGCTCAGAAATGCACCGCGCGGACGAAGCCGCTCTCCACTTTCGCCGCTGTCGACCGGCAACTTCAACCGAAACGTCGCACCGCGTGGCGCGCTCGACTCGGCCCACAAGCACCCCCCGTGCGCATCGATGATCGCTCGGCTGGTCGATAGCCCGAGTCCCATGCCTCGTGTTTTCGTCGTATAGAATGCGTCGAAGAGCCGTTCGGCGTCGTGGTGGTCGAAGCCACGCCCGTTATCGGCGACAGCGATCTCGACGAAGCCTGCTTCGCGTGCAGCGCACTGGATGACCACGCGCCGCTGCTCGGGCTGTCCGGCGGCCAAGGACTCGAAGGCGTTCGAAAGCAGATTCAGCACCACTTGTTGAATTTGAATCCGATCGGCCAGAATAAAGGGCAGTCCGTCGGCCAGATGCGTCTCGACCTGCACGCCACGATCGCGGGCATCGGCCTTGGCCAGATCGACCACTTCACGTAGCAGATCGCCCAGGTCGGTCGGCGCGCGCTGAGCCTCGGTCTTGCGAACCAGGCGGCGCAATCCGCGGATGATCGCCCCAGCACGCAAGGCCTCTTCCGAGATACGGATGAGACTCTTCTGCACATTGGCAACACCTGCCATACCCCGCTCTGCGAGTTCCGCCGCACACACGTCGGCAAAATTCGCGATCGCCGTGAGGGGTTGATTCAATTCGTGGGCGATGCCCCCCACCATCTCACCAAGCAGCGCGATGCGCGACACGTGCGCCAATTCGTTCAAATGCTGCCGCGCCGCCTCTTCGGCCTCGTCGCGCGCCGTCATATCGACGCCCGAGCCGACGATCTCGGTTACGTTGCCTTGCGCGTCGAAGACGGGGCTGAAGGCCCCCTGCGCCGGCATGAAGTTTCCCTCGCGCGATTGGCACAGTGCCGAAAAGTGGGCCGTCGTGCCCGAGACCGCCTTGGCGATTTGATCGTTGATGTGCTGGCGGGCCTCGGCCGAGTAGTTCCACCAATTCGTTTCGGCGATGTGCTTGCCGATAATCTCTTCGCGCCGATAGCCCGAAGTCTCCACCACCGCCCGATTCACTTCGAGCACCGTGCCATCCTTGGCGATCAAGGCCGCAAAGGTCACCACGCCGTCGAGAATATCGCGCAGGCGCCGATGCTGCGCCCGCAAGGCCGCTTCGTCCGCCACGCGTGCCGAGAGATCGCGGGCAATGGTCGAGTAGTAAGCTACATGTCCCGTCGAGTCGCGGTGAGCCAGCACCACCTGCGAAACCGGCGTGCGCCGGCCATTCCGCCCGTGCAGCACCGTTTCTCCCTGCCAGTACGTCTCGTGCATGGCGATCGGGAAGCGGTGCTCGATATGCTCCACCAAGGTCTGCGGCGTGGTCAAGTCGGCCAAGGTCATCTGCGAGATGTCCTCGTCCTCGGCCAGTCCATACATTTCGCGACCACCGCGATTGATATACAGCACGCGGTGCGACGCATCGGCAATGCCGACAAAGTCGGGCGTGGTATCGAGGATGGCCACCAGGCGTGCTTGCGCCTCTTCAGCAGCACAACGCTGTTCGATTTCACGCTCGAGCCGTGTTACCGAATTCGCTAGTGCCGTGGCGCGTTGATTGGCACGCCGCTCGATGTCTCGCAATTGAGCGGCATCGACCACGGTGTCGCGTGCTGCTTCCGCAGTTGCCGGTTGGGGCATGGCCGCCACGAGATACCCCACAAGCTCGTCGCTGGCGTCGAATCGAGGGCTGCCTTGCCAGCACAAGTTGACCAGCGTTCCGTCGGCCCGCCGACAGCGTATCTCGATGGCCAACGCTTCGATGCCGCCCGATGACCAGGCGGCAAGCGCCGAGCGATACGTGGATTCGTCGCCTGACGTTTCCACCCCATGCCAAAGTGAGCGGCCGACAATCTCTTCGTGACTTTTCCCCAGCAACAATTCGAAGGCCGGATTGCAGAACTGCACGATGCCCGAGGGATCGAGTTCGGCCACCCCGCAGGGCAACAAATCGTAGGTACGGCGGGGAGAATCGAGCCAGCGGGGGGGCGTCAGTGGGTGGGGTGCATCGACGTCCGCCGGACGATGCGGAGAGACCGCTGGCCGGGGCAGCGAGGTTTCCGCCGGACGTGAGCTCGCTCCCGATTTCGTCGGATCTTGCATCACCATGTCTCGTCGCGCCTGATCGCCGAGAATAAATCTTCTACGGCCAATTCAACGCCCCACTAGAAACACAGCAACCGCATTACCGCGCGGGAAGGCGCTCGTCGAAACTTGACGCAAGTGATCCATTGGGCGTGCCAAACCAGGGACAGCATGGACCCGACGTGTCACACGATCGAACACTCCCTTGCTCTGCGATCCAGCCGTTGCGCGGCAGTGCTAAGTATAGCCATACCGCTCGATCCTCCAACCTCGAACGACCTCTGCTGCGCCTCGGCACTCGTCCGCTCGACCCTTGCAGTCGACTCGCGCTGCCCCAGCGACGCCGGCCCATGACAGAGACGCCTCGAATTTGCAGGCGCCAGGTGGCTGAATCATACTGCGAGTTACCCTACTTCTCGACCAATTCGCGTACTCCTGGCCAAGAGATCTTCTCATGATTCGCACCCTTTCGTTGGTTGTCGTCGTGGCCCTGGCCGCCTGCTGCGTTTCCTTTGCGAGCGAAGCATCGGCGCAAGGTGTTTGGCCGCCGAAAGGCAAGCTCCGCGTCGGGCCGCTGATTCCCGACGTGCAGACGATGCCCCCCATGGTCGCGCCGGGACCATCTGACATTGCCGGTCGCCCCGTCTGGCTGCTACCGATCGGTACGAAGCTCACCTTTCGCGACGACCGGCTGATCATGCCGAATCGCACGAAATATGAAATCGGCACTGGCCCCACCATGGCCAATCAGTTCATGTATCTGCGACCCAGTGGCCAGCAGCGCACGCTGGAAGCCGGGGTGCCCTACACGGTGAAACGGATCGGACCGGTCTTTGGCAAGAAGATCTATCCCGAAGATCTCCAGCAGTCGCGAAATCGGATCTACATGGAACTCGAATCCGAGGCCGGCACCGTCCTCGAGTTGGCAATTACCCCTGGTGGCGCGATCACCCCCAGCGTGGGCCAATTCGCACAGTATTTCGACATCGCCTTGCCCCCTGTCGAAATGCTGCGCTGAACACGATCTGGTTCCTGTAAAAGCCCCTTGCAAAAAAAACTGCATAATCTGTTTGCCTCACCACGCGCCGCGCTCCTATACTCAGCCGCTCGATAAGAACTGTCGCGCGCATGTTGAGGGGCAGCAGCGTGTCTGTGCAGGGCGGTCGCGCCATCACGCTCGTCGAGTTGCTCACGGTGATTGCCATCATCGCCGTGATGGCCGCGCTGTTGTTGTCCGCCATTCAAGCGGTGCGTGAATCGGGCCAGCGCACGCGATGCGTCGATCAGCAGCGTGAAATCGCGCAGGCCATCAACGCCCATCTGCTTGCACAGCGCGAATATCCAGGTTCGGTCAACCTGCTCGGCTATCGGTCGCGCGACGTCGACTGGCAAACGGGCTTGCCGAACGCGACCATCCTCGCGCAGGCGCGTCCCACCCCTTGCAGTTGGGCAGTGCCGCTGCTCCCCTACCTCGAGCGAAACGATCTCCTCGAACGGCATGCCTCGAAGAGGCCGGGACTCGAAACGGGGGTGCCCATCAATACGCACGTGGCGATCTTTCTCTGTCCGAGTGATCTATTCGCGACTCGGCTGACGGCATTCTCGCCACACACAACCAACAGCTACGCCGTGAACTGTGGGCAGTTCGACCGCAATGACCGGGTTGCGAATCCGCAGCGTCCACCGACCCCAGACGTGCAGGCGAACGGTGTGTTCTTCAATCACTTTCCGTACAACCACCGCACGGGGCGCCCGGCGCCGATCCGCGTAATCCATCAGACAGACACCTACATCCAACGCGGGGATGGACTCTCCACCACCTTGCTCTTGTCCGAGAATCTCGACTCGGGCAACTGGGGCGCTGCCGAGCGCATCGAACCGCAGTTGGGGCTTTTCTGGTGGCCGACCGTGGCGATGGTCGAGGGACGACCGCGGGCCGTGCCACCGTTGGCCAAAGGGGTACCCGTCGCGAGCATCAACCAGGCAGGCGGGACCATCGACCAGGTCCACGTCGAAGACACGGCCGCACGCAGTTTATTCGCGCGCCCTTCGAGCCTGCACGAAGGGGGCGTCGTGGCCACCTTCTGCGATGGCCACGTCAGGTTTCTCTCGGACGAGACGGACTATCTCGTCTATTGCCTGCTGATGACACCCGATGGCACGCATGCGCGAGATATGGCCAACGACAGGCCGGCGCACGAGTTGTTCCGCGCCACGCCATTGGCCGCAGGCGATTTCGACGACTAATCGAGACGACTAATCGAGACGACTAATCGACTTGTCGCACGACCCCGGCGAGCACGCCCAACACTTTGGCGTTCTTGACGTAGATCGGCTCCATGGTCGAGTTGGCCGGTTCGAGCCGGATGCGATTCGACTCCGGATACCAGCGCTTGAGCGTCGCCTCGTGCTCATCGGTCGCCGCCACGACGATCTGGCCGCGATGGGCCGTCCCCTGCTTGCGAATGATGACGATATCACCATCGGCGATCTGCGCGTCGATCATCGAATCGCCATCGACTCGCAGGGCGAACAAATCGCCTCGATCGGGATTGAACAATTCGTCGAGGTCGATGCGCTCGTTCTGCTCGATCGCCTCTTGAAGCAGGCCGGCCGCCACGCGACCAGCCAGGGGCAGGCCACGTTCTTCCGCTGGCTCGGTGGCGAGCATGATCGCACGCGACATGTTCGGCTCGCGATTGATCAGCCCCTTCTTCTCCAGGGCCTTCAGATGGCACATGACACCGTTGGGCGAGCTGATCTTAAACTCGGTGCCGATCTCGCGGACCGTCGGCCCATACCCGCGACTGCGGATCTTCTCGCGGATGAATTCGTAAACCTCGCGCTGACGATTCGTCAGACGATCGAGTTGTGACATGGCCGTGATCCTCTCTCCTGGCAGGAGGCTTGCCGCACAAGGATCAACCCGGCGGCAACTCAATCAACCCGTAAACCTATCTCTAGCATAATATACGGGTGTACAGAGTCAATAGCGTTTGTACAGTAATGCTTTCGGCCGCGGAAAGACCCCGGCTTGACCGCGATTTTGCCCGGCATGGCGGTGACCCAATGAAAGCGTGTAGCCGCCAAGCATGGGTTTTGAAGTTGCGCTTTTCGCGGAATCGTAACCCGAAGCGTCAGCGAGGGAGCACTTTGCTCGACGTTCTTTGCAGGAATCCCCTCGCTGACGCGTCGGGTTAGGATGGGCTGATTTGCCGAGGATCGAGGCCAAAAAACCTTGAAAAGCGCAACTTCAAAAAGCGTGAGCGGGGGCGCTCGGAAACGCGGAGGACGTCCCGTTGGATCAGCTCGGCCGCCAGAGATCGATCGGACGCTGGGCGTCGGTCTTGAAGGGGAGCTCGATCTTGCGTCCCTGGCCGGCCGAGGCGTAGGCCGCCATGACGATCTCGAGCACGGCGCGGCCATCCTCGCCCGTGACGATCGGCTCCTTGTCGTCGCGCACGCACTCGGTGAAGTGCTGCATCTCCTGCGGGAAGCCGTAGTTCCACGCCTCCTCATAGATCGTAAAGCTCCAGCCCTGGGTCGAGCCGGCTTTCTCGACGGCGTAGTCGTAACCCGCTTTGGAATAGGTGTGAATCGAGTTGCCGCGCAGCAGGTCGGCATAGGCGACGCCTCCGGAACCGAACACCTCGGCGCGGTCATCCATACCGCCGGCCTTGGTCCAGCTCTCCTCGGCCAGTCCGACGCAGCCCCCCTCGAACTCGACGATGATGATCGCATCGTCGTCTCCCCGCGTCTTGTCGCCATGCACGTTCGTATTCATCTGGGCATAGACGCTCGTCGCCTGCGGACGGTTCTTGCAGTCGGGCCCCGAGAGGATCCAGCGGAAGAACTCGAAGGCGTGGCAGCCCATGTCGAAGGTGACGCCACCGCCGCTACGATTCACGTCCCAGAACCAGGAAGAGTGGGGGCCGTCGTGCTTTTCGCACTGTTTGAGCAGGTGGGGCTTGCCGAGCGCCCCCGACTCGACCAGTTGCTTGAGGCGCACGTACTTGGGCGTGAAGCACAGCTCTTCGGCGTACATCAGCTTGACGTTGGCTTTGCGACACGCTTCGATCATGCGATCGCACTCGGCCAGGTTCATCGCCATCGGCTTCTCGAGCACCACGTGCTTGCCCGCGGCCGCGGCGGCCAGCACGGCCTCGCAGTGAAAGTCGTTCGGAATGCCGAAGACGACCATCTCGATCTCGGGCATCTCGAGCATCTGGCGGTAATCGACGAACCAGCGCGGGATACCGCGTTTCTCGGCAAAAGCACGAACGTTCTCGAGCGTGGGACTGGCGACCGCCAACACCTCGGCGGCGGCCACGTACTCGAACGACTCGTAGTGGATGCTCGTGACGAAACCGCTCCCGACCAGACCCACGCCGACCTTTTTCATCACTCAACTCGCAGCCAGGCACTCGAGAAACCGCCGGCCCCACCAGCCAGGCGGGGCCCAAAGAAAATGCAAGTCTGGCGGGGCAATCGCCGGGCGTCAAGCGACCGCCACCGAGCGATGCGAGGCAGCATGGTTTACTGCACGTCGGCCGGTTCGGCGGCGACGATCGGCGTGGCCGTTTCTTCCGCCACGGCCTGCTGTTCGTCGCCCCCCTCTTCGGCACGAGAAGCTCGCGACGAACGCCTTTGAGCGTGGAACCGTACGATCGAGGCCATGGCGTAGCCCGACGAGAGCATACCGAAGACGATGCCGACTAGACCGCAATAGTAGAACAGTGGATCGTGCTGGCACATTACCAGCAAAACCACGCTCAATACCAACATGCCGATCGCCATCACACAGCGGCCGAGCACGGCGTGCTTGCGCTTCTTGCGATCGAACGTGGCAATGGCGCCGCGCGCGGAAAGATTGGCGATCTCGCGCAGGCCTGACATATCCTTGCCCCGCTCGGGCGCGGTCGGCCGCGGACGGACGGGACGTTCCTCTTCGGGGACTTCGGGAGCGGCGGATGCATCTGCCGCCTCGCGTTTCGGCTCGACAACCTTCGTCGGCTTCTCTTCGACTACCGGCGCCGGCGTGTAGCTGGCGACGGACGACGGAACATCTCCTGCCCGACGCGTACGTTGCAGCAGCTTCTGCATGTACTCTTCGATCGACTCCTCCTGCTCTTCTCCCTTCACCTGGGGCGGGGCGGCCACGACGGGGGGCAGCTCGGGGCGCGAGACCTGTCGCGATCGCTCGTTCGCTCCGGCGCTCATACGTCGAAATGCCTCTAGTTCCTCCTCATTCTCCTCGGCGTCTTGCGTGGCAATGCCTAAACGACGAAACAGATCGCTCGTATTCAGGGGCGCCTCCGCCTTGGGAGCACTGAAATCGATCGCCTCTTCCGCTTCCTGCTGGAACGTCGAGTCGGTTTCCCCTTCGCTCTGGCTGTCGCGCAGCAACTGCGCCACGGTCAGCTTTTCCTCGGAAGGCTGAGGCTCCTCTGGCTTAAGCGCGCCGCGCAACAGTTCAATGGCCTTGCGTTCTTCTTCCAGTTCGCGTTGCAGATCGGACAAGTTCTGCCGTTCCTCTTGCAGGCGTGCCTCGAGCGACTGATGACGCTCTCGATCGTCGCGCAAGCGGGTCTCCTCGGCCGTGCGGTCGTCGTTCCATTCGCGTCGCTCTCGATCGAACGAAGTCTTCTCGCTCTCCAATTTCTGCGCGGCCTCTTCTAGCGTGGCCTTGAGCAACTCGAGTCGCGACTCCTGCTCGGCCATTGCCAAGCCTTGGCCTTCTGCCGTGGCAATCGCTGCTCGTAGCGTTTGCAGCTCGGCCGCCATCTCTGTCAATTGACGCTCGCGTTCGGCAAGTTCGCTGCCAAGATCGTCGCTGCCAAGATCGTCGCTGCCAAGATCGTCGCTGCGCTGGCTCTGCTCGCTCGCCTGCTGCTCGTGGTGAGCAAGCTGTTCGCGAAGCTGGACGAGTTGCTCGTTCTGCTCGTCGAATTGTCGTTGCAACTCGGCAACCTGCTGCTGGGCGGTCGCCCGGTCCGTATCGGCGGTTTCTTTCTCGGCACGTAACGAGGCGGTCAACTGCTCGGCAGTCGACAACCGGGCGGCCAGCGCGGACAGCTCGTCGGCCAAACGTTGCTGCTCCGCTTCATAGCGGGCCCGTGCCTGCTCGACGTCTCCCGTCTGCTGGCGCTCGGCGTTCTGCTGCTCGGCGAGGGCCGATTCGAGTTGTGCCCGCTGTTGCTCGAGCTCGGCATGCTGCAAGTCGAAGGCCGCACGCTGCCCTTCGAGTTCCTCGCGGCGGACTTGCAGATCGGCCCGTTCTTGCTCGAGCCGTTGCTGCAGGTCGTGGTTGGCCTGTTGCCGTGAGATCAGTTCTTCGGTCTGACGCGCGAGCTCGCTTTGCGTCGCGGCGAGCTCGGCCCACTGCGACTCCGCTGCCTGGCGCTGCGCGTCGATCTGCTGCCGTTCTTGCTCGAGTAGCGACTGGCCCTGCTGCGATCCGTCGAGTTGCCGTGCCAGTTGTGTTTCGCGCTCGCACAGTTGAGCTTCGCGAGCTTCGAGCAGCGACAAACGTGCTTGATGTTCGGCTTCGCTCGTGTCGCGGGTTTGGTTGCAGGTCGCTTCCCAGGCGGTCTGTTGCGCTTCGAAGGCAAGAAGCTGATCGCGCATGCTCGTTTCGAAAGCGTTTTGTTCCGCTTCCAAGTCCGCTCGCAAGCGAGCGATCTCGGTGCGGTTCGCCTCGAGGAGCGCCGCGGCCGAATCGAGCGAGGCAGCTTGCGCCGGTACCGCGTCGGCGGCAGGGCAGGGCAAGGTGGTCGTCTCGACGTCGCCGGCGAGCGCGCCCGTCTCCACGACGTCAAATTCCAGGGGGCCCACCGACAGGCGATCGCCCGCCTCGAGGTGGGCATCGTCGAACGCGCGGCCGTTGAGCCGGGTATCGCGCGACCAGGAGCGGATCGTCGTACGCTCGGCGCCCCGCAGAATCAGGCAGTGCAGCGGTTGGAAACCGGCGCCACGCAGCCGTAGCGTGCAGTTGGGAGCGGAACCAACGGCACACTTCGTCGACGAGAGCCGCACGACGTGACCATCTCGCGGACCGCCGCTGACGCGCAGCACCAACTCGTGCGATCGCGCTCCCAGGAGTCCCTCGCTGCTCTGCCGCTCAGACACGCCTACCATTGCTCGCTTCTCCTGCTGGGGGTGTGGAAATTCTTCCACACGACGTAAGTGCGTAGTCGCCCAGAGCATGTAGCTTGCAGGGCGAGCCCGGTCAAAGCGGCAATCGACAGGCTCGCTATAATCGGAACAGCCCGCAGACAGTGCCTCGACAGGCTGGGGAGTGGCTCGCGGACGGGAATCGGGGAAGAGCTTTTGGCTGCCAAACACGCGAGCACCGATCCGTCCGCTCCACCGTGGCAGCCGGCCCTCCAGGGCGAACAATCGTTTGCCTTGCTGTGCGAGTGCCGACGCGTGATTCGTGGTCGCCGGCACAAATCGCATCGCGAAGTGGCTTGTCCCGCGTGTGGGACGGTCCTGTTCGTCCTGCCACGAAACCCACGCCCGCGCCCGAGCGCCATCGGCTCGGACGCCGTCGTCCGTCGAGCCCCGGCAGATGCCGCCGCAGCGCGGTCCCCATCGCACGCCCCCCACAGGCCGGTCGACGGTGTCGCGCCTGGCCGTCGCAACTGGGGCCTCCGCCGCCGTTCGGTCCAGAGCGTCGCTGGCCTTGCGCGCCCGCGAAGTCCCTTCTTCTCGCGCGGTCGGGTCGGCCTCTTGCTGGCGACGTTGGGAGTCATGCTGGCGATCGCCCTGGCCTGGCACGTGCGACGGCAATCACATTACGACCAGGTGCTGAACGTGGCGGGCGAAGAAGCAGAAAAAGCCTTTCTCGCGGGAGACTGGCTCACGGCTGCCGATCGCGCTCGCGCCGCGGCCCAAGCCGCTCGCATCTTGGGCGATGATTCCGAACGAGGACGCGCCGCCCTGCAACTCGACCGCGAGGTACAGATCTGGTCGCGGCTCGCCCTGACGTCGCTCGATGCGTTGACCGAAACGATCGATCGCGCCGACGACGATCAAGGACGCATCAAAACCACTGAGGTCCAGGCAGAGTTCGACCGTCTGTTTGGCGGCCGGACCGTCATCATCGAGGCCTGGGTCACCCGCGACGAGGCCAACGCCGCAGGAGGGGGCGCCGAATCGGCCGGGCAGTGGGGCCCTCATGTCGAGTGGTCGTTGATCGGCGAGCGAGGCCGTGTGGTGTTGAAGCTGCAGCGCGAGCCGGCCTTCGATCGGCTGGAGCCGGGCACGCCCACGCGGATCCTATTTGGCGCCGAGCTCGAGAAGCTGGAAGCACCCCGCGCGCCACAAGAACCATGGAAGATCGTCGTTCGGCCGGGGAGCGTGGCGTTGCTCACTTTCGCCGAGCCGTTGCACCGAGCGAACTGGCCAACGTCCGATCCGATCGACCCCGTGCTCGCGCAGCAGCGCGGCTGGGTGAGGGGAGAGACGCCATGAAGATCACCTCCGTAGCAGTCTCCGTCCACGGCACGCATTGCCAACACCGTGGTGCGAAGTTCGCGGCATCGTGGCTGACGGTCACGATGCTGCTGGTTTCCTTGTGGGCCAGCGACAGCGCGGCCGTCGAGATCCACGAATATCAAAAAGACCTCTCAGCCCAGGTAGGCAAACAGGTCGAGATCGAAGGGCGATTCCGCTCGGCCGGCGCCGGCAAGCTTTATCTCGTCGACTCCCCCATCGAATTCCAACTGGGCCAATTCGCCGGCCAGGTACGGCGCTCGATGCAGGGGATTGTCGTCGAAGGGCAGTTGACCCGCGGACTGCCGCGGCCGGTGTTTCGCGTCGAATCGTTCCGTGCCTTGCCCCCCGATCTCGAACGATTTGCCCAAATGCGCGGGCGCATCACGCCAGGAAATTACCAATCACTCTACGCGCTCGCACGTTGGGGAGGGCAACAGGCCCGTTGGTATCACGATCGCGCTCTGAAACGGGCCTCGGCCGAGGCGTTCCGCGAGGCCTTTGCCTGGGCAGCCGAGGAAGCCGGTCGCTTGAACGATGTCGACCGGCTGCTCTACCTTGCCACCTGGGGCGAAGCCACTGGCTTGGCGCCAGAGCGGGCGAACCATCTGCGACACCAGGTCTGCCTGTTGCTCGTCAAACGGGGATCGGCGGCCGATCCGCAAGCGCGACTGGCCGCGGCCGAACGAGTCCGCGAGTTGCTGCCGGGGACGGACGTTCCTTTGGCGGCCGAACGCCTCGACTGGGCCGCGAAGTACCTTGCCGATCCGGCAGGAATCTGGGCCGAGCTCTCGCGCGACGAACAACGCCAGGCCGCCCGTGCCCTGTGGGCCCATCTCGTCGCGGGGGCCTTCGAACGTCAGGGAACCCAACTGAGTGGCGACCAACTCGATAGCCTCATCGCGCTGGCGAAGCAGGAGATTCCCGATCGCCCCGACACGATTCGGCAACTGCGCCTCTTGGCGGTGCGGCAGCGTGCCGCCCTGGCGACCACGCTCACCCGCGCCGAACTACTACGTCTGCGCGACGATCTCGCCGAACTGCAAGAAGAGGCAGCCTCGCGAGCCGTCGTCGAGCGCTGGCTGCAAACGCAGCGTCAGGGTCTCGCTTCGAACGACGCCGAAGGGCGGCTCATGCTCGCCGACGAGTATCGCGAGTTGCTGGCCGATCGCTCGGCGGCCGCCAACCTGTTGATCGAGGCGCTGCGTATCGTGCCCGATCTGGGCGAAGCCAGGATGACGCTCGGAGAACTCGGCTACACCGAGCGGGGTGGTACGTGGATACCGCCGACCGATAAGTCGGGCGAAAATCAGTCCGCACCGGCGGCCGAGCCGCCGGCGCTCGCCGCCGGGGTGCCCGAGGCCACGGTGCTGGCTCGTCTCCGCCGCCCCGACCGCGTGGCGCGCGTCGCCACGCAGAACTCGATCAGCGAGCAGTGGATCTACGATGGCCCCCCCGCGCTGCACATCTTTCTTCGCCGCAGCACGGTGACGGGACAGGCGTTCGTGACGCGCATCGAAGGGGGCACTCCCTGACGTCCGAACGATGGCCGCGCGGTCTGCCAGCGCCGCTGGCACCGGCAGCGGCGCGTCTTGCCCGATCGGCAGATTTCGCCGCAGTCGGCAAAATCTACTGCATCTGCCTGTGGCATTTGCCGATTATTGCATAGCCAAGTCGCGGGTAGGAATCTTCCACGAGAATCCCCCGCCGGGCAAAGTTCTTCCGGACTACGGTTTCGGCGGAACGAAAGTGTCCGCCGGAGCGACCAACTCCTTGACTGGCTGGCCCCTCGATCGGGGCAAAAGCAGTCCAGCGCCGGTGGAAACTCTTATTTACAAAGTATTTAGAGGCACGATTTCGACGCTGACGGTCGGCCCGGGCAGGGTGCGCATTTTCGCGACCCATTCGAGTTGACCCACGTACTATATTTTGGTTGCTGCCCGCGGTAACCCTTCTCCGGGATATGCGGCCTGCGACTGGTAGTCAGGGAACCGAAACGAGGCAAACAGCACGGAGTTCGACAACGGCTATTCGAAGGGGGGCTTCACCTTCGACGCAGCACGCCATCGGACACCAAGGGGAAGCAATCATGGCACGCAAAGACGCAATCTTGGCCATGCGCCAAGCGCTGATTACTCGACGAGACGCTCTCCGTAAGGCCCTGGCCGGCGATTTGAGTCTGCTCAAAGAGCTCAGCTCGCAATCGAGCGGCGACGTCATCGATGCCGCGCTCGATTCGGCCCAGGACGAAATCAACTCGCAACTGGCCGAAGTCGAAAGCCGCGAGCTCGCCAGCATCGAGAACGCCCTGGAACGCATGCGCGTTGGGCAGTACGGCGTGTGCGAAGGGTGCGGGGGTAAAATCCCGGTCGCCCGGCTCAACGCACTTCCCTACGCCACCATGTGCATTGAATGCCAGCGCGAGGCCGAACGCTTCGGCGGGCATGGTGCCGGCGATGCCGACTGGGGGCGTGTCCTCGACAACTCGGGCGACGCGGACCTGTCGATCAACGACATCGAGCTCGACGTCTCCTGAGCGAGTTGGGCTGCAGGCGAGCATCGAATTGCGGTCACGCGACCGGAAGCTTGCGCGTGGCGCAAGGCGCGGCAGCGCGCTGGTGCCCTTCCCGGTCGATCCGATGGTTAGGGAAGGACTCCGTCGATGATCTTGCGGCGCTCTCGTGGTAGGGCCCTCTGGTCGGCCAGCCTGGTGCTGCTTCTGGCGTGCGCGACGGTCTGCGGAACAGAGACCGTCCGCGCGCAAGACAGCCTGGGCATTTCCGAGCCCGATCTGGCCACGCGCGACAAGCTCTACGAACAGCTCGGCCGCGAGGTCTCCGATCTCGAACGTCACGCGCACATCTTGAAGCTGGTCGTGCGGCTGGTCGGTCCGACGGTCGTCCACATCGAGACCGAAAAGACCGACGCTCTCAGCACGCGCATCGGCGGCAAACGCACCATCGAAGAGGCCGGATCCGGGGTCGTGCTCCGCCTGCACGACGACTTCTACGTGCTGACCAACTGGCACGTCATCCGCGACGCCACGCTCGATCACGTGAACATCCGCCTGTCGGACGGGCGCGTGCTGAATCCCAGCCGCGTCTGGTACGACGCGCAAACCGATGTCGCCGTGATGAGCGTCTCGGCCCCGGGCCTGGTCCCGGCCCGGCTCGGCAATAGCGATGACCTCGAGATCGGCGACTTCGTGCTCGCCGTCGGCAGCCCCTTCGGCCTGAGCCATTCGGTGACCTTCGGCATCGTCAGCGCCAAAGGCCGGCGCGATCTCGAGCTCGGGAGCGATCAGGTCCAATTCCAGGACTTCATCCAGACCGATGCCGCTATCAATCCCGGCAACAGCGGAGGTCCGCTCATCAACCTGCGGGGCGAAGTCGTCGGCATCAACACCGCCATCGCCAGCAGTTCGGGGGGCAACGAAGGCATCGGCTTCAGCATTCCCATCAACATGGTGCAGCAGATCGCCACGCAGTTGATCGATCGCGGCAGCGTGATGCGGGCCTTCCTGGGGGTCCACCTCGATCGCAATTACGGACCGACGGCAGCGGCCAAGCTGGGCTTGCCACGACCGCGCGGCGCCCTGATCAACGGCATCACGCCGAACTCTCCCGCCGAAGCGGCCGATCTGCGCGTGGGAGACGTCATTCTGCGATTCAACGGCAAATGGATCGAAAGCGATTCCCACCTGATCAACCTGGTCAGCCTGACCGAAGTGAATCGCGATATCCCGGTACTGATCTTCCGCGACCGCCAGGAGAAAACCGTCACGGTGCGCGTGGGCGATCGCAGCCAGTTCGAAAAACGCAGCCAGGTGGTCCCCCCCGCCGAGGTGAACCAGGCTGAAACGCAGTTGAGCGACAACCAAGACGCCGAGGCCTGGGATGTCGATTCGCTGGGACTCACGGTGATCGGGCTCGACGCGGAGACCGCCAAGCGACTCCGCATCAATCATCGCCGGCATGGGCTCGTCGTCACGTGGGTCAATCCGCAAGGTCCCGCCGCGGGACAGATCAAGAGCGGCGAAATCATCGACCAGATCGGCCGGCAGCCGATTCGCGCCATCGGGGATCTCGAGGCTGCGCTGCGTTCCGCCGAAGTCGATCAACCCCTCGCCGTGCGTCTCTCGCCGAGTACCCCCAGCACCACCGGCTCGCGCACCGTCGTCGTGCAGCCGAATTTTTACCTGGGACAGTAGTCGCTGGCGGCCTCTACGGCGGACGCGGCTTCGCGCGTCGTTTTCCAAGGATGCGACGCGCGGGCTAGTTCGCCGCCCACTGGCCGATGTTGATATCGACTTGCGTGAAGAAGCCCTGGAAGTTGGTCGACGAGCCCCCCTGGTCGTCGTAAGCGAACCCATAGGCCAGCCCGTTGATGCTGACGCCGTTCGTCGGGTCGATCGTGCTGTTCTGGTGCCAGAAAGCCGCGTACCAGTTCGACGTCGAGTTCGGAGCATAGTAAATCGGCGGCGTGACGGTGCCGTCGGCGAAGCCGGTATCGACGAAGCTGTGAATGTTGTTCGCCGGGTTGGTCACCGAATGGATGAGCGTAAAGCCCGACGTCGGGCTGAGGCTGCGATAGATGTTGTACGACGTGGGGCTCGACTGCGGGCTGAACTCGAGCAGGACCGTCTTTTCGGTCGAGGTGGTGGTCGCCTGGCGGACGAGACTCGTCGTCGTTTCGCCGTAACCATTTTCCGCGGTCATCATGTAGTAGTAGGTCGTATTCGGCGCGAGTTTGTTCGTGGCGGGCGGGGTTTCGATAGCGGTCGCCGAATTCAAGGCAGGTTCGGCGGCCCAGTTGCTCGGCGCGATGTTGAAATTGTTCGCGATGCCTCGATTGAAGGCCGAGGCGATCGAGTTCTCCAGATCGGACAACGTCTTCGAATCGACCACCGGCTGGGCGCCGCCTGTGTTGAAGACGCCATCGGCCGCCAGCACCATGGCGCCCGGCGACTGATCGGGATGCGGCATCCACGCCGGCGGAGCCACCATCCCGTGGATGTTCGTGTTCGTCGAGAAGAAGGGGCGGAAGATCAGGAACTCTTGATCCTTGAACGGACCGGTGGTGGGAGAAATATTCAACACCGTGTAGGCCAGCTTCGTCGTCGGATCGACCCAGGTCGAGGTTTCGCCTTGGAAGAGGTGACCATCTCGTTCCAGCTTGAACGAGTCCTTCGCCGTGTAGTGGTCGAAAAACTCAACCAGGGCAGTATTGAAGTATGAGTTCAGACCATCGTATGAGTAGTTGTTCGTGGGGGGCACCTCCTTGCCCAAGGGCAGACCGGTGTCTTTAAACTGCGTGGCGGTCGCACTGCCAATGCGATGCGCCGTGCGCGGATCGTTGGCAACGCTCCGGTAGATGTTGTATCCCGTGGCGCCTTCGTAGGGGGCCCAGCCAAGGACCACGGTCTGCTGCGGATAATTGATCGAACGGTACGACAGGTTGTAGGGGACCGCCTGTTGCACGTTGCTGACGATCGTCTCCCCCGCGCCCCCGTTGTCGGTGGCCGTGATCCAGTAATAGTAGGGCTGGTCGATCGTCAGGCTGCCCCCCGTCAGGTAGTTGACCGGGTGCAACAGCGGAACGGACGCTCCCCCCGCGATCAGGTTCTGCGGCGCCACGATGCGGTAGGGATAGCCATCGGTCGACGCTTGCTGGAAGAGCGCCGCCGTGGCCCCCTGGCTGGTGATGAAGTCGGCGTACATGTCGAACATGCTCATGCGCGGGATGGTAATGCCCACGCCATCGTTGGCGGGCACCGGCGCGCTCGGCGTCGTCGTGATCGTGAAGGGGAACCCCACCTGGTCCACCTCGGACAAGTCGATGTCGAGGCCATGACCGTCGATCGCGTACTCGAACAAGCCAAAGATGTTGTACGGATTCGTCGCGGCCGTGGGGGTCGAGATACCCTTCGGCGTGTACTGGACGTTCGGCGGACTGCCGATGCCGATGACGATGTGTCCACCGGTCGCGTACGCGTTGGGGAGTTGGATCTCTTCGCCGTTGCTCGTCAACTGAAACACGAAGTCGCCCCCCGGCTTGGCGAGCGCATAGTCTTCCAGCGCGTGATCGTAATAGACCACCGAATTCGCTGGCAGCACGGGCCCAGACTTGGGCTGATAGGCCTCGGTGAGCACGGCGGAGACTTGCAGGTAAATGTCCTTCACCTGGATGTCGTCCGGCACGTTGACGGCAATCGGGATCGCCGTCAGTAGCTCGCGCGCTTCGAACTTTTCGAAACGCAACCGCCGGCCAATCTGCAGCCGGTGCGGCGCCGAGCGGCGACGCGCGGATTTCGCCGAGCCGAACAAAATCGATCGCCAGCCGCGCGTCTTGCTCGAAAGGCTCATATCTTCATCCTTGTAGCGTGTCTCGCCGAGCAACGTCGCGCTGTTCCTCGGCTGGCTTTCCTGCGGCTGACGTTGCCGTCAACACGTGTGAAATCGCCAGGAAAATGATGGAGAAAGATTAACGGCGAGAGCAAGCAGGGCAGGCGGGCGAAGTTACAGCGTCGCGGAAGGGGATTCCGCGCAGCGCCCCGTGGGAGGGGCGCGCAGGGCGCGATCCGGTAGGCAGGAGATCGCGCGCAGCAGCTACCAAATCTGCCCAACCTTCACTGGTCTCATCGACCCCGGCGAAAGCGAACTTTCACCGTTTGTAGTGGTGCTGCAGTTTTGCACTGTTATCGCAACCAGATGGCGGTGCCTGACGTCTGGCGAACACAACCGCCACCGCTAGCAGTGACAGCAGCGAACCGCGCGCCGGAGCCGTTCCGAGCGCTGGAGAGAGCGTCTGTACCAACAGCATGGCCACCCAGGAATTCCTCGGTGGCCATCATCTGATTCAGGTCTGATGGAGCTGAGCGATACGGCGCCTTAGTAACGCAACTCGGTGCCGAAGTTGAGGCCCTGCACCCAAAGGTCGCTGTCGTGCCAGGCAAATGTCGGCCGCTGCGGACCCTGGACCGGCGGGAAGATCAGCGTCGGATTCACCGTCGAATCGATGAGCTGACCGGCACGCAGGACCTCGCTCCAGTAGATGAACGTGTAGCCTACCGTCACGCGCCAATTCGGCGTGATCAGATAGCTCAGGTTGAGACGCGCCTCGGGTACAAAAGCGAACTTGTTGCGACTGTACGAGCCGATGTTCGAAGTCATGGCCAGGAGGTCGCCCTCGCGGGGATCGGGCGCGCTGCCCGGCGCCGTCACGATCGTGCGCCCCCAGATGTTGGCTTCCTGGTACATGGAGCCAAGGCCGACCTTGAGCAAGCCACTCCAGGCCCAGCGTCCGGAACAACGTTCGAATTGCAGACCCAGATCGCCACCGTTGAAGCGGTTGACGACGTCGAACGAGTCGAGCGCATCGAAGGTAGTGCCGCGCGGAACGACCGAGCCCGTCTCCGTCACGGTGATGAATTCGCTGATCGCCAGGCCTTCGTCAAATCGCGTGAAGCGATAACCGGCCAGGGCGTCCCAGCGCACCCCGCAATTGCGGTAGATCATCTTCGTGAGAAACGCATTCGCGTTGATCAAATCGTTCGAGGTGCTGGCCAGAATCGTACCGGCCGCGATGTCACCACTCTCGGTGCTCGAATAGGCTGTCAGGGCCGAGTCCTGCGCGTTCGTCAACGTGCTGAAGAAGGGACGCGCGATGATCGGCTCGCCCGCCGACGCGTTGGCATATGTGGCGGTGTCTTCGCCGAGGCCGAAGAATCCGCCGCCAATGCCGATCGTGTGGCAATCGTCGAGATACGCGCCGAACTCGATTCGTCCTCCCGCGCGCATCTCGTTCAGATAGCGTTGATTGCCGAAGACGATCTGCGTCCCCGGTTCCCCCAACACGCCAGCATCGGCACGCGGGGTCTCGTCGGGGCTGGTCGTGACCAAGGGGGGCAGCGCCTGCCCCTTCATCCACCACATCAGGTAGTCGGCGTGGACCCAAGCGCCCGCCTCGCCGAGGCCGTGCAAGAACGAGGCGAACGGCCCGAAGCAGGATCCGCATCCGTCGCAACTATCGCAGCCATTCTCGCAACAGCCGCCGTCGCAACGCGTGCTGTACGACGAGCGATAGTGCGTACCATCAATCGCGCTATAGGCATCATCGAACGCCTCATATCCGCCCCGACCGCCGCGTGGCGCAGGCACATATTCACCTTCCCACTGGCCGGGGGGACCGTCCTCATAGACATATTCTGTCATGGGGGCCGGCGTGGGATTGTCGTAGGCCGTGCGCGACACGCGCGAGGGCCGCGCACGCTCGAATTCGGTTCGCTCGTAGGAGGCATCTTCTTCGTAGTAAGCGTCTTGCTCGTTGTAGGGCTGCGCAGCGATGGCTTGCGGGCGCCGCCCGGGCATGCGGCGGGGCGATCCCTCGGCAGGAGAGGCCGAGCCGATCGAGACACCGGAAGTTCGCCGCGGTGCATGCGCCGTGGCATGCTTCGCCGGGCTTGGCGAAGTCCGACGAGCGTCGTTTGCAGACTCGTAGGCCGGCGGCCCGTATTCCGTCGCGCGATACCAACCGGTCCGCTGCTGCTCTTGCTGCCGCATCTGGCTCGCTCGAGCCAGGCGCGCGTAAGGATCCTGTGCCGCGGCCGGCAGGCCGAGCAAGGCACTGCAGCTCCACAAGACCGCCGGTACCATCCAATGCTTCGAACGCCCAATCATCGGACGCATCCCCCTTGGCTCCGATCGACGTCGCGTGACGCGCACCCCTCGCGGCCGTTGCCGCGTGCCCCGCGCACGCTCCCACTCGACACCCACAAGTTTGCGGGTCGTATCGGTTGTATCGGTAGTTCCGCGTGCGCAGTCGCAGAGCAAATTTGCCTGAAACAGAGAATCGCCGGGGCAGGCGAACCAGGCAGAATCGCCGGCGCTAAGCTCGAAGTTGCTAGCGTTGCTGGCGGTCGCCGAAGTCGAGCCCGCGGACTTGGCCACGAGAGTCGACGCGAATTCCCCGTGAGCAACCAAGGGCAGGATGCCCTTGGACGATGCTCAATAGGATCCGTCGTATTCACCCAGGGGGGGCAGGCTGCTCTCGCCCGTCGTGATGAGCTCGACGTCCCACAGACGGATGCTGCCGTCGAGTGATCCGGTGCCCAGCAGTCGTCCGCTGGGATGGAAGTCGACGCTGGTCACCTCCTCGCTATGCCCGACCAGCTTACGAATCTCCTTGCGCGTCTCCCAATCCCACAGCACGGCCAGGTTCTCCTTGCCATGAGCCGTGGCGAAGCAAGTCCCTTTCGGCGACACCGCCAATCCACTCAGGTTGCCGGGCGTTTCGATCTGGGCCTTGGTTTCCAAGGTCGCAATGTCGAGCAGATAGACCTTATTCTTCGTGGCGACGAGCAGCGTTTCGCCATCAGGCGCGTAGGCCACCTTGGTCAGCGAGTGCGTGGTCGGCAACGTGGCGCTCCGCGTCACCTTGCGTGTGGCGATGTCGACGACGGCGATCTTGCCGCGCGCGCCCACGACGACGAAGCTCTCGGCTCCCTCGTCCAAAGCCATGTCGATCACGCGCACTCCGGGATCGAGCTTCCAATCGTTGCCCTGTGGCCAGGTAAACGAGCGCACCCAAGATGCCGCCTGGCCTCCCGCAATGATGGCGCGGTCTTCGTGGGGCAGCAGCAGCGCCGCTTGAATGGGATGGGAGCCTTCTTCGTGCGACGTCATGAACCGCCCATCGAGACTCCAGTACCAGCGCGCGTTGCCTTGCCCGTCGCGGCCGGCCACGAACGTCGAGTTCTCATTCAATTCGCTTCCGCCGGCCAGATCGAAGGCAAACCCCTCGAAGCTGTTCTCGTGGTATCGTCCCCGGTGCGTTTGATCGATTCCCTGCAACACGCTCCAGCGCCCGACTTGATCTTTTGGCGCAGGCCCGGGCCCCACGCTGATGATGCTGCGGCCGTTCGGCAAGAAACGAATCTCGCGGGCCCCTTCGGGATGGATCGAGATCAACATGTAGACGGCATCCATGTCGACCGACAATTTTGCCCGCCGGCGTTCGCGCTCGTAGTAGACGAAATCGCCGTAGTAGGCGTCATTCCAGGGCAGATCGCGTGCTTCCAATTGATCGAAGGCGTCGCGTGAAAGCGGAAAGAGATGCATCTGCATCGCCTGCTGCGCGATCTCGCCGACCGCCCAGAAATCGTCTGGTTCGTCGGCCAGAATGGCCCTTGCTCCCCGCTCTACTCGGTCGAGATCGAACTCGAACACCTCGCGCTTGATCCAGCCATGCAGCTTCATGCAGAGAGAAGCATAGAGTTTGTCACCGTCGCGTCCGCCGACGTTGTCGGCTGCCAGCTTGCAGTACGTCTCGGTGGCATCGGGATGTCCGCCCCAGCGGGGGAGCAACGAATACGCCAACGAGACATGTGCCGCCATATACGTCGGCGCATGCTCGGCGAGTTCTCCCGCGATGCGCACGAGCTCGTCACCATCGTTGCCCAAGGCGCGGTTGGTGCTCACGGCCAGGTCGTAGTAGTAGGGGTCTTCCTCGGGCAAGTCCTTGGCATCTTCCAAGATTTTGGCGGCCCGGCGAGCCTGCCGCTGCAATTCGGCATAGCCCTCTTTCGTCACTTGATCGATCGTCTTGCCACCACGTGCCTCCCAGCCCAATCGCATGCAACGACTCGCTAGCGCGAGCTGCGCCGCTTTCGACCGAGGCCGGGCCTCGGCCCACGCCTCAAGGTCTTCGAGCGTGATCTCGGACGAGTAATCAAGCCGGTTGTAGAAATAAGACAATAGCGGTGTTTGCCACGGTCCCACGCTGGTGGCGGTATCTTCTCGGCAGGTCGTCGCCAGTTCCTCCAACTTGTCGTAGTCTTTGGCCGGGAAGGCTTCGACCATCGCACGCCACACTTTAGATTTCTTCGCGTCCGCATCGACCAGGTGCTGCCAGGCCGCGAGCGAATAGCTCTGGCGCAACTCGCTCATCAAGAACGGCCGCAAATAGGCCACGTCTTCCGGCGACAGCTTGCTAAGCGGAGCATAGTTTCCGCCACCCCCTTGGAAACGGAATTCAACCACTCCACGCTGGACGCTGACCGGCCTGGCCAACCACTTGCGAGTCCCGTCGATCGTGAACTCGTGCAATTCGTTCTGTACGGCCGCCGAGGTCTGGTCCGTGACAGACTCTTCTTGGGCGCGTACGCGACAGGGAATTGCCAGCAGCGTGGCGAGAATGAGAAGCCCACCACTCAAACGGCGGTGCGTTGCAGACGTGGGAACGAACACGTTCCCAGAACAATGATTTTGCATGACGTTATCCCCCCCCTCTGGCGCGAAGATGTTCCGTAGGTGCCAGTCTGGATCGGATTGAAAAATCGGGCAAGCATTTCGCCTGGCAGAATTCCCTCGGCAGGCCCCTTTGCAGCGGCGTGACTCGCCATCTGCTAATCTGGTCACGTTGCGTGCGGTCCCCCTTGCGGGCCGAGCCCTTGTCGGATCCCCAACGCGTGCTGAGCAGCGGCTGTCTCGCCCCAAGCCCGTATCGATAGGTCCACGATCGCGCCAGCCCCGGCGAGATCCTGTAAATCACGCCTCATCGCCTTTTTGAACTCAACGATCATGCCATTCCGCCGTTTGCGCTCGCTCTTCGTGCTGGCGATCTTCTGTACCGCCGCGTCCTCGCTGAGGGCCGAAACGCCCCTCTCGTCCGACGCGCCACTGCCGGCCTCGCAGCTTTATGCCCGCGATAATCTTTGGGCCTGGTGCATTGTTCCCTTCGATGCCAAGCGGCGTGGGCCGGAAGAACGAGCGGCCATGCTCGAAAAGCTCGGCCTCAAGCATCTCGCCTACGATTACCGCGCCGAACACATTCCCACCTTCGATGAGGAAGTCGCCGCGCTCAAGCGATACGGCGTCTCGCTCGACGCGTGGTGGTTTCCCACCGAGTTGAACGACGAGGCGCGCTTGATCCTCGACGTGTGCCGCCGGCACGACATCCATCCACAACTCTGGATCACCGGCGGCGGGGCCCCCACCCAAACGCTCGCCGAACAGCAAGAACGAGTTCGCGCCGAGGCCGCACGGATTCGCCCCATCGCCGAGGCCGCGGCCCCCCTCGGCTGCCAGGTGGGGCTCTACAACCACGGAGCCTGGTTCGGCGAACCCGAGAATCAGATCGCCATCATCCGCGAGTTGGGCTTGCCCAACGTCGGGATCGTCTACAATCTGCACCACGGACATGCGCACCTCGACCGCTTGCCCGACCTGCTCGAGTTGATGCGGCCGTATCTGCTGGCGGTGAATCTTAACGGCATGACCCGCGACGGCGATCAACGGGGCTTGAAGATCATGCCGTTGGCCACGGGAGATCTCGATCTCCAACTTCTCGAAATCATTCGCGCGAGCGGTTACCGTGGGCCTATCGGCATACTCAACCACACCGAGGAAGACGCCGAAGGTCGTCTGCAGGACAACCTGGCTGGCCTCGACTGGCTGGTACCGCAGCTCGAGGGTCAGCCCGCCGGTCCACGACCGGTCTATCGCACGTATCGGAGCCAACTCGACGCATTCGAGACCGCCGAAGGCTTTCTCGCCGAAGGGCGCGAGTCGTATCGCCAGCTTCCCCTGACGATCGAGTGCCGCGCGACGCTGCGCTCGAAACAGGGCTTCAACATTCTGCTGGCCTGCGACACGAAGTCTTCGGCGGCGCACTGGGAACTCTTCACGCTGCCCGGCAGCGGCCACCTCACCGCGTACATGCCCGGTGCGACTCCCGACCACCTGCATAGCGAAGTCGATGTATGCGATGGCCAGCCGCACAACCTCGTGCTGGTGCTCGAAGCGGGGCATACGAAACTGCTGGTCGACGGCCGCGTCGTGGCAGAAGGGGGGGCAGCGCGCAAGGCCGAATCTTCCGCGCCGCAGGGTCTCGCCCTGGGCAGGCTGCTCGAGGGAAAGTTTGGCTGCGAGGGCACAATCGACTGGGCGCGTATCTCGCGCGGGCTGGTTGCACCCCGCACGACTGCCGAGGCGCCTCCCCTCGACGACGAGACCGTGGCCCTTTGGAAACGCGACACGAAGGATGCCGAGCGAATGCTCGACCTTGCATCGCCGGCCAACCATGCCCAACGGGCGATGATCGTCGCCACACCGACGAGCCACTTGATGCCCACCATCGGATCGCATGTCACCCCTAGCAATCCGAAACTGAAATCGACGCTCATCGATCGCTCCCCCGACCAGGTCTACATGGCACTGCGCTGCGATAGCGCCGGCCGCTTGTTCGTCGGCGGACGTGAAGGCGTGTTCGTCTTCGAGCCGAACGGGCAGGGGGGATTCTTGCCGCGGCAAGAGCTGTATCGCTTTCCGCACGATTCGATCATCATCGGTCTCGAGCTGCGCGGCGACGATCTCTACGTCATGACGTCCGCCGCACTTTACGTTTTGCCCGAGGGACGCGTCCGCCGCGAGGGGTTGCAACCGCGCCGCTTGCTATGGGGTTTGCCTCTCGACTTGCACGTCAGCTTTCACTGTCTGGCCTTTGGACCGCAGGGAGATCTCTATCTCGATCACGGCGATCCCTTGCTCGGCTACGGCGATTGGAAACGTCCCGACGCCTGGGGACATTGGACCTTGTATCCTCGGCCCGGCGGGACGAAGGTGCCCTACAACGGGGCAGGGGCCGTTTGGCGTCTCAAGCCCGACGGCACCGACCTGCGCTACGTCGCAGGTGGGCTGCGCGGACCGGTCGGACTCGCGTTCGACCCGCATTGGAATCTGTTCACGAACGACAACGACCACGAGAGCCAAGCCGACCGCTACGCGCCGGCGCGCCTGCTCCACGTCACGCCCGAGATCGACTTTGCCTGGCCGCGCGGCTGGATGGCTTCGAAGAGCCCGGAGCGAGCCGATCTCGTCGAGCCGATGCTCGACTCGCTCGGTCGTGGTGTGCCCTGCGACATGGCGTGGTACGACGAACCGCGATTGTCCGCGGCGCTGCGGCAGCGGCTTCTGCTCTGCCGCTGGGAGAGCTTCGACGTCACTGCGTATGAAACTTTGCCGCGTGGAGCGTCGTTCGCCGCGCAAGGCAGCCCGTTGCTCCACACCGATGAAAACGCCCGGCCGACGGGGATCGCCGTAGGCCCCGACGGCCGCATCTTCGTGTCTTCGTCCTACCTCGCCGGCAACGTTGCTTCGCCCTATTGCGTCAGTGAAATCTCGGTGATCGATCTCGCCGAGTCGTCTTTTGCATCGGCTGACGTCTATTACGACGAAACGAAGTTGCCCCCTGCCGCGTTGTGGGAAGAGCTCGCCAGCCTCTCCTGGTTCCACCGCCACACGGCGCATCAGGAGATCTTGCGCCGCGGAGGCGAGTTGCTGGTCGAGGCCGCCACCCGCTTGAGCGACGCGCACGCCGACGATCGTTCGCTCGAACACCTCATCTGGCTCGCGGCCGCGGGAAAGGGGTCCGGCGCGGAACCGGCCCTGCGCGCCATCGCATCCGATGCGCGTCATCCGCAACGAAGTGCGGCCCTGCGTGCCTTGGCCGAGTTCTCCCCCAACCTGGAAACCTATGAGTGCTTCGTCGCGGCGCTTGAGAACGGCGCACCGGCGCAACAGTTGGCGGCCCTCGATGGCCTCTTTCCTGCTGACTACCCTTTGCCGTTGAACCTGGTGGCCAGGCTTGCCGGAAGTGCGGACGACTATCTACGCCAGACCGCCGCTCGACTACTATCGCAGCGAGCCGAGCTCGATGAGTTGCAATCGTTCGTCCAGGCAAGCGATCCAGCGCAACGACTCGCCGGAACGCTGGCGGCCGGCATGCGTCTGACCGTCCCCGCGCGCGACGGTGTGCCGCCGGAGTCGCTGCCCCTCTTCTACAAAGAGGAGAATACCTTCTTCAAAACGAAGCTCCCCTTTGCCGATGCGGCCGAACCGGTCGATCTCCGCGCGTTGGGGCGTCTGGGCAGCTACACCACGGCCGAAGCCTGGCACGCCACCCCGCACACGCCCTTGCAGGAAGCACTGTTTGCCCTGCTGCGTGCGGCGCTCGAAGACGAGACCCCGCGCGTGCAAGCCCAGGCAGCCTACTACCTGTCGCTGTTGCGCGACGAACGGGTCGAACCGTTGATCGAGGTCGCGCGCCGCGAGGCCTTGACCAAGGAAGTTGCCACACGACCGGTACAACAGATCGACAAGCTCTGGGCCGTGGGGCCTTTCGACGATGATGCGGAGGCTACCGCCGCGCATCCCCCCGAGACGCAGTCCATCGATCTATCAGCGAACTACGATCTCGGCCACAACACCATGACCTGGCGCGAAGAATCGACACAGGAACACCAATTCGCCTGGGCGATGTCATCCCAAGCCCCCAGTTCGACCTATGCCCACTTCCGGCTGCAGAGCGGGACGCGCCAGCCGGCCGTGCTCAAAGTGGCCACCTCGGCACCCCACCTGCGCGTCTGGTTCAACGGCAGCCTGGTTCACGACGGACCCGTGCCAGAGCCGTCCCCCGCGGTCGTGATCGTCGACGCGCAGCCGGGCTCGAACGACGTGCTCATTCGTCTGATGGACGACGGGACGCGACCGACGTGCGAATTCTCGGCCAGCGTCCAGGCGCGCGACGAGATCTCCGTCGCGCATGCCGATCGACTCGATGCCTCCGTGCTCGCCGAACGACTGCGCAGCGCCGCGTCGTCCAGCGGCGAAACGATTCCCGCGGAGTTTGCCACCATCGACTGGTCGCCCGAGGTGTCGCAAGGTGATGCCGAACGCGGCCGCGCCTTGTTCGGCACGCTGGGTTGCACGAAGTGTCACGCGGTCAGCAACACCCAGGCCGGCGGAGGAGCCCCAAGCCTGGCCGACGCCAAGCGCCGTTTCACGATCCCGCATCTGGTCGAATCGGTCTTGTTGCCGAGCCGGCAGATCGCCGCGCCCTTCCGCGGCACCACGATCGCCACCACTGCGGGCGAGGTTCTCTCGGGCCTGGTGGTAGGGGAAGCGGGAGAGCAGGTCACGCTCTTGCTGCCCGACGGAACCCGGCGGGCAATTTCTGTGTCCGAGATCGACCAGCGCGAGCCCGCGGCGTTGTCCCCCATGCCAAGCGGCCTCATCAAAACCCCCGGCGAACTCCGCGATCTGCTCCGCTATCTCCTGTTGGATCAACCGACGCCGCCATGATCGTCCGTGCAGAAAACCCCGCCGACCGTTCCGCCATTTATGAGCTCCATCGCCAGGCGTTCGGGGGCGAGGACGAATCGCGACTCGTCGACTCATTGCGCGCGCACGGCTACCATCGCGTATCGCTCGTGGCCGAGGAAGCGGAGCAGATCGTCGGCCACGTCCTCTACAGTGCCATCGAGATCATCACGCCCGATGCACGCCTGCCGGTGCTCGCCCTGGCCCCCGTGGCCGTACTCCCCGAGTGGCAAAATCGTCGGATCGGCACCCGATTGATCGAACAAGGTCTCGACCAATGTCGTGCCGGCGGGCACACGATCGTGCTCGTCGTCGGCCATCCCCCGTATTACCCGCGCTTTGGCTTTTCGGCTGAACTGGCGCGTCAACTCGCCTGCGACTACGCGGGCGAGGCCTTCATGGCACTCGAGCTCGTCCCGCACGCCATGCGCGGACTGACCGGCCGTGTGCAATACTCGCCCCCTTTCGGCGATCTCGAATAAGCCGCGACGGCATCGTTCATTCGGCGTAGGGCACCATGCCGTTTTCTTCCAAGGCCGTGTACGCCGCCGGGTCGTGCAATCCGGCCCACGGGTCGCTGAGCGGGGCGAGAAACAACTCGCTATAAACCCGCTCGTTGAAGTTCACCAACTCGCTGAAATTGGCCGGCGCGCTCGCCAGCAGCCAATCGTGCAGCATGCGGTGCATCACCAGCTCGTTACGCAACGTATCGGCGTGCAAGGTCCGCGTGAACCCGGCGATGGCCCGCAACAAGGGACTCTCGGTAATGGCCTTCGTCATGGCCAGCCGGTTCGCGAGCCCCGCCTGCAAGAGTTGGCGGCGCAAAAATTGTTCGCTTGCCGGATGCAGTTCGACCACCGTAGGATCGGCGGCCGCCAGTTGCTCCCACCACGTGCTGTCTTGTACCGCCTCGTCCGCCGTCGATACGGTGCGGGCAAGCAATACGTGTCCCGCCGTCTTGGCTTCTTCGCCCTCCAAGCGGGCGATCGCCTCGGCGAGCTCTTCGGTCAGCCGATCGATCTCCAGGCGATGGTACTCCGCCAGTGCTTCGTGGCGAGTTCCTGCCTCTAAGTCGACCGAACGACGGGCAAGCTCGGCGGCCCGTTCGAGCGATTCCAGGAATCGTACCGGTTCGTACATACCGGGCAGCGTGTCGATCAGCCGGCCCTGGCTGTCGAGCACGTAGTGCAGGCTGTTGCCCGTGATCGTGCGCACCAATTGGCGACCGTCGCCGAAGTCGATCGTCAGCTTGGGAGCGGGGCGCGTCGTGTACCAGAACAACACGAACTTCTCGCACAGCAGCCTGGAAATGCGTGGATCGGAATAGAGCACCTGTCGAAAGAAGCGGCTGTTCGCGCAGCTCAAGTCTTCGGACAATTGCCCCAACAGGTGCAGCACCAGGATGGGGCGATTCGTCTCGGCCGCGACGGAGGACGCCGTGCCGATATCGGTATACCAGTACAAACGCGACGCATAGGCGTCTCGTTGCGCCGCGACAGCATCGATGGCGCGCCTCAACCTGGGCTCGGGCACCACGGTCGACGCCAGCGTCTCGAGGGCGGCATTCTCCTGTTCGATCGCGGGAAGCAGCGCCAGCAGCGCGGCAAGACCAGCGGGTCCCGCCGCACGAAGTTCGGCAATCGCCGCATCCGCCACGACATCGTCTTCCACGATCGCCATGTCGGCCAGACGCGCCAGCAGCGTCCGTCGCGCGGCACTCTCGGCCGGCGAAATCTCGACACCCCTGGCGGCGCTACCCACCGCGATCACCGAGGCCACCACACCCACCACCGCCCATGACATGAGATTCATCAGCGTTGCTCCTACCGGGAATGTGCCTGCAAACCGAAGGCTAAGTACCTCCGGCGCGGCGGAAAGTTCACCGGTCGATGCCGAGCGGGGGAGATGGAGAAACAACGCAAGCGCATCGGTCGTCCGCTGGCATGTTCGTGCCGTGGTGCGGTCACGAAACAACCTCTGCGCGGGGGCGACCGTTGGTGGCGCCGCTGAAGGGCTAAAAAGAAGTTCGCCTGGACGGGCCGAATTTGACGGCCCGCCTTTGTGACTTGCGTTCCGAAATGACCGGCTACCGCGAGAATTCGCGGCGGACTCACTCGCGACGACTCAACACGCTGCAGCAGTTCGCTTGGCTGCCAGGGCCAACAGTTCCTCAGCCCTTTTCAGCACGGCCGACGACGGGTTCGAGACAAGATGTGATTGCTCAGTGTCGGTGGCGACGAACGAACCGTGGCAGTGTTGGCAGACCAGACGTTTGCCGAGGTACTCGACGCGAATTTCGACGCCGCGCCCGCAGGTCGGGCACTCCTGAACGAAGTACGTGGACTTACTCATCGCGGTATCTCCTACTACCGACTGTCCAACCGCACTCCTGGGTCGCCGATCATAGCGATTCGATCCGAACAAAGCAAGTTTTTTTGCGACCACGGCGGTTTCAATCCCTTGATGTTGAAAGAGTTGCGACGATTTCAGGAGCCAAGTCGAGCGGGCCTTTTCCGGTACGGCCAAGAGACCATTTCAGATCGTTGGCCAACTCCAGAGAAGAGTCTTCCCAGGCTGCCTGGGTTCGCGCCGGTGCGAGCGGACCATGCTCGCCACGCCGATCGAACTTTACGCCCGGCCGGGGGAAACGGTTCGTGACGGAAATCCGCCCCACCGAGACCGCCGGTGGCTAACTATCGATACCGCTCGGCGTTGGGAATCTTTCAGCATTTTTCAGCCCGCCGATTCGAGGCGAATATGCTCAAGGGCGCCAGCCACCATCCACTCGAGCCAGGCTTCCTGCTCCTCGCTCAACTCGATCTCGGTGCGCGAGGCGCTATCGAGCGGTGAAACCAGGGTGAAGACACCATCCTCGAGCCACTGCCGGCTGTCGGCGAGCCGGACCCAATACTCGCCACTGGGCAGTTGCGGGACGCTGGCGCCATCGGGAAGGGCCATGAAATAGGCGATCTCGTGCCGAAACCGATCCGGCATCTCAAACGGCGCGACTCCCTCCCGTCCCACAGCATGCACGAGCAGCGACATAGCTTTGAATCGATCCTGGTTCATGGGCCCCGGCCCCAGACACGCGACTGGCTGGCGTCACGTTAACCGGCCCTGTCTGCCAAGCCAAGACTCGGCCGCGATGCACTGCATCTTACCTAATCGCGCCAACATGCATGGTCGGCAGAATCGCCCTGTGGGGAGGCTATGCTTCACTGGCGAAGCAGGCGCCTCGTCGCAGATATACCGGCCGATGGCGTCTGCCCGATCGCGATCGGGCAAAGGAGTCCGCCCCTGGCACGAAAAAGTGCCGATCTTAGCTATTACGAAGCATTCCTCTTCGGAGAGCACGCCATGTCGCGACGTGAATCCTATCGACGCATCCACCCATGGCCGCGAGCGGTGGCGATTCCACGTGGAGTGCATCGCGAGTGGCGACGCCTGGCCATCATGGTCGTCGCGGGCGCGGTGGCCTACGCTGTGGCCCTGCTGGCGTGCGGCATGGCGGCCGGCGATGACGGGCCGCCCGAACTGCCCACCTTCAAGCAGGTCGAGAAGCTGGTCCAGGACCGCTTCGGCACGCACGACCACGAGATGACCGATCTCATCACGCGCGAGCAGACCGACGAGCTGTTTGCCGAGATCGCCAAGCGCGGCTGGAAGATTCGAGATGGAAAAGAAATACTCGAGCGTGTGCCCCGCGAAAGCGAGTTCTTCGTACGCCAACTGCTGGGGAGCAAGCAGGGCAGGGCTTTCATGCGCGACGTGGCCCCCATGCCGCTCGGCTACGACCGCGTCGATCGCCTCAGCCATCTCGAACGGGGCCATCGCTTTGTCAAGGACATGATCAAGGGGCCCGACGGCTACAAGCTGATCGAGTACCTGACCGAAACGCGTTACGGCAAGAACATGGGACGTCAATTGCGTGACGCCCCGGATGGCGCGGGTTTCAACAAGCCCACGGGCCGCATCTACACCGCCGATCAACTGCTGCCGGTCCTGCGAGACCACTACGACGCGGAGAAGCGACTCCGCGCCGCCACCGCCTCCAACGCGCCGTAGCTCGAGTCAGATGGGCCGCCTGCGTCGTTTACTTCGCGACGGCGGAAAGATCGTCGATCAATCGCGAGAGTACCTCGCGCGTGACGCGAGCCGGGGCCACGGCACGCACGTCTCCCGGCCGCTTTTCATAGCGGCAAAGGCTCAATTCGCCTCCCCGCACGACGAGCAGCTCGTAGTAGCTCGAACTGTCCTCGTTCTTCTGGGGCGGATTCGACCGCATCTGCACGGTACACGATTCGGCGTCGGACTCGATGGGGTGGATGGGCTCGAGCAAGTACGTAAGCCTGCGAGAGAGCTCCTCGCTGATCCGGCGCAGGCGTTCGATCGTGGCGTCGGCCAGCTTGTCGGTCGCCAAGGCCAAACGCAGGAATCCGCAGGCCAGCGTATCGAGCTCGACCAGCTCGCACACCAGCCGCTGGTCCTCCTCGTGAACTTCGATGCGCTCCATGCCGTTTTGAAACGGCGCACATCCTTGCAGCGCCGCCGCGGCTAATTGTCGGAGACTCATCGTTGCACCTCGTCGCGTAGCTTGGGGTGTCGGCTTGCCGCCCGGGCGCACATCCTTGCGCGGAGGAATGCCCTAGGCCGACTTCGCCGACACCGGTGTCTTCGTCTGTTCCACTTTGTGTTCCGTGCCATCCCATGACAAGACGGTGGAATGTTCGTTCTGCACCGTTTCGATGTGGACCGGACGGCGCCAAATCATTTCCAGCGCCACCAGCGTGTCGCGTGCGTAGCCCGAATCGAGCTCGACGCCGTGGTACGTATGCTCCAGATATAGTTCACCCCGGTTCTTGTAGTTGCCGTCGCGCACGGCGATCTGCGGCCGGCCCCGGTTCGTCAGATTGTCGAGCAGGCGTTGCTTGATCTTGGGAAACTCGCGGCTTTCGATCTCGTAGGTCCGCGCGTCGTCGTTGTAGCCGAAGGCGAACAGCTTGTGCTCGCGGCAGAACTCGTGCGTCAGAAAGGTGTCGATGAACGTCAGATCGTTGTGAATCCGCCGTACTTCGAAGATCTTCTCCCGCCCCAGGCCGCGCTCGGTGTTCCACTCGCGGCGGGCGACGAGATCGTCGCATTGTTCATAATCGGCACCGAACCGCCCCTTATTCCAGCGATCTTCGATATCGCGGAAGAGCTCGATGCCCAGCTTGTAGGGATTCAACTGCCCCCGGCTCGTGGCCACCGTGCCCGAGTGGTGGTCGCAGTAGCAGACGACGTCGGCCGGCGACAAACCGCGGCGCGTCATGATCGTCGAGTGCCAGTAGCTGGCCCAACCTTCGTTCATGATCTTGGTCTGGGCCTGCGGCGCGAAGTAGTAGGCCTCTTCGCGGATGATCGACAGCACGTCGAGTTGCCAGGGGCGCAGCGGCGCGTTCTCGAGCAGGAAGAGCGGCACGTCGCGCACCGGAGCAGCCGGGAACCGCGTCTCCGAGGCCATGCGCTCGCGACGCAACCGCTCGGCATCGGCCGCGATCACGTCGCGCGGATTGACGAAGCCCTCCATGTAATTCTTCGCGCGGAAGCGGCCTGGCTGCGAGTCCTCGTCGTCCGGCTCGGGGCTGCTGAAATCGTAGCGATTCTCGGGCGTGAAGCGTTTGATGAAGGGCGAATGAATATCGATCAAATCCTCGATGCTCAAGCAGGCATCGATGAACTGCTCGACCTCGTCGACGCCGTAGCGGTCCATGTGGCGCCGCACGCGATGGCCGTGGTTGGCCATCTCGTCCATCATCTTGCGGTTCGTCCCACTGAACCAGAAGTTGTTCTTGAAGAAGTCGCAGTGCCCGTAGACGTGCGCCATGACCAGCTTCTGATCGGTCAGCCCGTTCGACTTCATCAGGTAGGCGTAGCAGGGATCGTTGTTGATCACCAGCTCGTAGATTTTCTGCAGGCCGTAGACATAACCTTTCGAGAGTTGCTCGTACTCCATGCCGAACCGCCAGTGGGGGTAGCGGGTCGGGAAGCCGCCATAAGCGGCCACGGCATTGAGCTGATCGAAGTCGACGACCTCGAAGACGGTGGGAAAGAAGTCGAGCCCGTATTCCCGCGCGTACCCCTCCATCTCGACCTGGACGGACGCGAGCGACTCGGACAGCGGGATGAACTTGTGCAGTGCCATGATTGCGATCCCCGCCTCGAGCAGGGCAGGGGGTTAGGGGATTCGTTTGGGGGGCAAGATCTCGTGGGCCAGATCGACGCGGAACTGCGCGTCTTCCAGGCGATGAATCACATCCCACAACCGGGGTAGCTCGGCACAGAGTTGCCGGCGCGCCAGGCGGATCGCCTCTTCCTGGCTTTGCGAACGAACGGTCACCTCCGCATGTCCGACGCGGACGCGGTACGAGATGACCGGTGAGATATCGTGCTTGAAATAGTGCATTTCGAGTCCTTGTGAGTCAGGAGCTTCCCTCGTAGCGCACCAATCCGTTCGCCTTATTTCCCCTTGCCGAGAAAGGCCTTGATCGCGTCGTAGATGCCGTCGCGATTGCGAATCTCGGCCAGGATCAATCGATCGTCCTTGTCACCAATGCCATTGCGCAGCGCTCGCAGGAACTCGCCGCTGCCGTAGGGGCTTTCGACCTGTCCGTAACAGAACAGATTCGAGGCGGGCAGCAGATGTTCGCGCAAGAGCCGCAGACAGTTCTCGTTGTCCTCTCCCCAGTTGTCTCCATCGGAAAAATGGAAGCAGTAAATGTTCCATTCCGTGGCCGGAAAATGCTTTTCCAGAAGCAACTGGCACACCCGGTAGGCAGAACTGATCCGCGTCCCGCCACTTTCTCGGGTGTGGTAAAACGTGTGCTCGTCGACCTCTTTGGCCGAGGCATCGTGAATGATGTAACGGATTTCGACGCCGTCGTACTGGCTCTTCAGCCAGGTCTCGAGCCAGAAGGCGGTCGTCCGCACGATGTGTTTCTGGTCGTCGGTCATCGAGCCCGAAACGTCCATCATGTAGACAATCACTGCATTCGCATGAGGCAGTGGCACGTTCTTCCACGAGCGATAGCGCTTGTCCTCGCGAATCGGCACGACCAGCGGGCGCTCGGCGCTGTACTCGCGCGACGAAACCTGGCGGCGCAGGGCTTCCTTGTAGGTGCGTTTGAAATGTCGCAGCGACTCCGGCCCGGTACGGCGGATCCCGGTGTAACGTGATTTCTCTTCGACGATGTTCGCCTGCCCCTTGGGCTCGATGCGCGGCAGCTCGAGTTGGTCGCCCAGGATCTGCGCCAGTTCGTCGAGCGTGACCTCGACCTCGAGAATATGACGTCCCGGATCGCTGCCGGCCTGCCCGGCGCCGTCCCCTTGGTCGTCGGAGGGACCGAGTTGCTGACCGACTTCGCCCTCCCCCTGACCGACCCCCCCCGAACCATTCTTGCCGAAGCGAAAATGGGGTACGTCAAGCTGCGGGACTGGAATGCTGACGAGATCCTTCCCCTTACGGCCGATCATCTCGCCGTGAGTGACGTACTTGCGGAGATTCTCCCGAATCTTGCCGCCGACGATCTGCTTGAAGCGGGAATTGTCCCGATCGATCTTCATCGCCATCCGACCACCTCAGTTCACGTTCGTTCCTTCGCTCGGCGCAGGGAGTCGCGGCCGTGCGCGCTTACCGGGGCGCGGCCGCGGGGTCGTCAATTCGCCGTCGAATCACCCCGGGCAAAGATGCTGGCCACGTAGTTCAGCACGTCCGTGGCGCTTTCCTCGTCGTAGCCGTAATCGCGGATCAAGCGGCCTTTGACCACGTCGATCTTGGCCTGCGTCTCGGCATCCACGACGTTCGACACGAGGCTCGTCAGCTTGATCGAGTCCTTCTGATCCTCGAACAGCTTGAGCTCGAGCGCCTTGTTCAGCCGCTCGTTCGTCTTGTAGTCGAACGTGCGTCCGTCGATCGACAAGGCGCCGATATAGTTCATGATCTCGCGGCGGAAATCGTCCTTGCGACTCTCGGGAATGTCGATCTTCTCCTCGATCGAGCGCATCAGCCGTTCGTCGGGATCGACGTACTGGCCGGTGAACTTGTTCTTCACCTTCTCGCGCTGCGTGTACGCCTTGACATTGTCGATGTAGTTCGAGCAGAGCCGTTTCAGCGCGTCCTCGTCGGCCGCGATGGCCCGCTGGACCTCGTTCTTGACGATGCTCTCGTACTCTTCCTTGACCACGCCGAGCAGTTCGCGGTAGCGGGCGCGGATCTCTTCGTTCGTAATCAAGCTGTGATGCTTGAGTCCCGCCTCGAGCTCGTTCAGCACCATGAACGGGTTGACCGACGTCGCCTCGGGATGCACGACCAGGGCGTTCGAAATCTTGTCCTGCACGTAGCGGGGCGAGATGCCGAGCATTCCTTCGCTGATCGCCTGGTCGCGCAGCTCGGCGATGTTGTCCTCGGTGAAGCCGGGCAGGCTCTTGCCGTTGTACAGCTTGAGCTTTTGCATCAGCGTCAGGCCGGCGTTCTTGGGCTCCTCGAGCCGCGTGAGAATCGCCCACATGGCCGCCATCTCGATCGTGTGCGGCGCGATGTGCTTGCCGTGTACCTTCTGCGAGTTGTAGTCCTTCTCGTAGATCTGGATTTCGTCCGAGAGCTTTGTCACGTACGGAATATCGATCTTCACCGTGCGGTCGCGCAGGGCCTCCATGAACTCGTTGTTCTGCAGGCGGCGATACTCCGGCTCGTTCGTATGGCCGACGATCACCTCGTCGATATCGGTCTGCGCGAACTTCTTCGGCTTGACCTTGTGCTCCTGGCTGGCGCCGAGCAGGTCATAGAGGAAGGCCACGTCGAGCTTCAAGACTTCTACGAACTCGACGATGCCACGATTGGCCACGTTGAACTCGCCGTCGAAGTTGAAGGCCCGCGGATCGCTGTCCGAGCCGTACTCGGCGATCTTGCGAAAATTGATGTCGCCGGTGAGCTCGGTCGAATCCTGGTTCTTTTCGTCCTTGGGCTGGAACGTACCGATGCCGATGCGGTCTTTCTCGCTCAGAATCAGGCGTTTCACGCGCACGTCCTCGACGACGCGGGTCCAGTCGCCGTTGTAACGTTTGAGCCGCTCGGTGTAGACGTAGCGGCAGAAGGGGCACAACTCGCCCGTAATCTTGACGTCATAACCATCGGCCTGGCGTACGGCGTTGAATCGCTGCTCGACCTCGCCGCGAAAGCGGTCGGGAATCAGGTGCAACGGCTCTTCGTGCATGGGGCACCAATGCACGTCGGAGTGATCCTCGAGATCGACCCAACCGAGCGTGTAGAGCGCGCCGTCGTCGCGGCTAGTGTAGCGTTCGAGCCCCTTCTTCAAGAGCCGTGCGATCGTGCTCTTGCTGCTGCCGACCGGACCGTGCAACAGGAGCACGCGTTTTTCGATGCCGTAACCTTTGGCCGCGCTCTTGAAGGCGTTGACCAGGGCCGACAGCGGCTCGTCGAGCCCGAACACCGCGTCGCGGCCGTCGTCGTCGGGATCGTCGAAGAAGCGGTAGTGTACGCGTTTTTCACGGGCCACTTCGTAGGTATCGGTGCCGGCGGCCACGATCATGTCGTAGACCCGCTGAAAGGCGTTCCGCGTGACACCCGTGTTCTCTCGCACCAGGTCGAGATACTGCTCGAACGTCCCTTCCCAGTTCTTACGACGGAACTGATCGAGGTCTTGCCGTTCGGCAACCAGCGATACGATTGCGCGTCCATCGCTCATACGGTTCTCCCCAAGGGGCTAAGCTTCGTCTCTGTTCGGACGTCATCCGTGACCTGTGGCCTCGTACGCCGAAATCCGCGACTCGAACCGTCATCCGCCTGCGCGTCGACTCTCCGCCTGTGCCCACGATTTCTGCAATGCTGGTGGCCTCGATTTGCCCGGGACGCCCCTCGCACCGATTCACGCATGTCGATGGATCGACCTATGCGCGCGGCGGCAAACAGCCTGCCATGCGCCGTGAATTCCGGCCGTGAGGAGTTGCCCGCAAAGAAGGTTCGATCAACTCGAACTTGTCGGGCCGGCAACTAAACGAACGTCACCGAGGCAACCAGAGAGAACTTGGAAAAGATCATGGTGACCGGAGGCGAGGTTGCGCGCCGAACGGCGGTGGGTGGTCCGTCTCGCTCGCCTAACGCCGAGCCTCCGGTGCTCGATCGCTTGGATTCTTCCAACTACTCAAGTATTGCCTCGATGCCAATTTCGGGCAATATCGCTTGTGGCCACGAGCGTTGCACGCCGTGTACCAAATCGCGCGTCACCCCCGACGCGGCGCGCCGCAGCTTCAGCCCGACAGCGGTGCAACCACTTGTGGAACAAAGAGTTCCGTTCTACACCCCCAAGGTGCAAAACCGTCATTCAGCTATCCTGGAGCGATGCACCAATGCAGCGAGAAAGATCCACGCAACGTGGGACAAACCAGCGCCGTAAACGTGGTGTCCAGTTTGCAACCACCGCGAATGTCGCGCGATCAACCTGTTATTTGAGCAGTCGATCGACGCTTTCGAGCAAGCGATCCATCGCAAAGGGCTTGCGAATGTAATCGTCGACCCCCAGCATCTCGGCGTAGGCCTTGTGCCGGCTCCCTTCGTTCGCCGTGATCATGATGACCCGCAGCGGCACGGGACGCGTTCGGCGCAGTTTTTCGAGCACGAGAAAGCCGCTACGCTTGGGCATCATCATGTCGAGAATCACGAGATCGGGATCCTCGCGTTCGGCCATGGCGAGCCCCTGGTTGCCGTCGCGCGCGACCAGGATTTCGTAACCGCGCGATTCCAACACCGCACGCATCGACTCGATGATCTCGTAGTCGTCGTCGACCAACAGAATTCGCTTGGCAGTCTTCGTGCTCGATGGGGCTGGCTCGGCCATAGTGGATTCGCGGCGTGCTCGGTGCGGTGGGTCCAGTGGCGGTGAGGGCTGGCTTGCCCCGACCCCGCGTTTGGATGGAAGTCTTCACAAGTACCGGACCAACCTCGCTTTTGCAAGCCGGCGGCTGGAAGGGATGGTCTCGCACGACGAGATTCTCGCACGCTCCGACTAGCGCGTCTGGGCTCGCGCGCGGCATTCGGCGGCGGCGTGGCCATTTTCTTGAATTCGCGACACAACCTGTTACACTGTCGCTGCTTCGAGCGATAAGCAACGACTGATGCTTCGCGGCGGGCGGGCCGATTCCGAGTCTTTGCCCCACCGGCCCTGGCAGGCCGCGATTTCGGCACCCACAGGGAAACTGGTTGCCATGCCACACCGGCCCCGCTTCGCAGTGCTGCTGCTCCGCCTGACGATCGCATCGGTCATGGCCGGAGCATTCCCCTCGGCGGCAGCGAGTGCCGCAGAAGCAGTACCGGCGACATACAGTCGGCAGGATTTCGAAGACTACGAGCGCGAGCACTGGTCCTTCCTGCCGGTCGTTCGTCCGCCGGTTCCCCCCGTCTCGGACGACGCGTGGATTCGCACCCCCATTGACGCCTTCGTGCTGGCGAAGCTCGATAAGAAGGGAATCGAGCCGGTTGCCGATGCCGGCCGGCTGGCCCTCTTGCGACGCGTCTACTTCGACCTGCTCGGTTTGCCGCCGACGCCTGCCGAGCAAGACGCTTTCCTGGCAGATTGCTCGCCGGAAGCCTATGCGCACGTGGTCGACGACCTGTTGGCGCGCCCCCAATACGGCGAACGCTGGGGCCGCCACTGGCTCGACGTGGCGCGATACGCGGAATCGAACGGCTACGAACGCGACGGCGCCAAGCCCCACGCCTGGCGCTATCGCGACTACGTCATCGACTCGTTGAACGCCGACAAGCCTTTCGATCGGTTCCTGCTCGAACAGGTCGCCGGCGACGAGTTGGCCGATTCCACTGCCGAGACGCAAATTGCCACCACCTTCTTGCGGCTGGGCCTGTGGGACGATGAACCGGCCGATCCGGTCATCGACCGCTACGATCAGCTCGACGATGTGCTCGACGCCACGTTTACGGCCTTCCAGGGGCTCACGCTTCGCTGCGCCCGTTGCCACGATCACAAGTTCGAGCCCTTCCGTCAGACCGATTATGCCCGGGCAATTGCCATCTTCGAGCCGCTCAAACGGCCGCAGGATGGCCGCACGGATCTCGACCGCATGGTCGGCACGCACGAGGAACTTACGGCCTACCGCGACACGATGACCCGGGTTGACGAGCAGGTCGGCGCGTTGCAGCGACAGATCGACGCCATGAACGGCCTGCTCCGCGAGCGGGTCTTTGCCGAACGTGCGGCCGATTGGGCCGAAAGTATCGTCGCCGCCTTCAAGCTGGCGGCCGATCAACGCAACGAGGAGCAGAAAAAGCTCGTCAGCGAGAACGAACAGCGTCTGGCCGAGGCGATCGCCACCTTCGCGGCCACGGAGGAACAATCGCAATTAGCCACGTGGTCGTCGCAGATCGCGCAGTGCGAGTCGACCCGCCCCGCATCGCCCCCCCGGGCCTATATCTGGTTCGAAGAGGGGACGACCGCGCCGGCCACGCACGTTTTCAACCGGGGCAATCCCCAGACGCCCCTCGGCGAAGTCGGACCGGGGCTCCCGGCCGTGTTGTTCGATGCCCCTCCGCCGGCCCCCACCCCCACCCGTCATTCGACCGGCCGCCGTCTCCAGCTTGCCCAGTGGATGACGAGCGCCGAGAATCCCCTCACGGCGCGGGTCGTGGTGAATCGCCTTTGGCAGCATCATTTCGGCGTGGGATTAGTCGCCACACCCAATGACTTCGGCCTGATGGGCGAGGCCCCCACTCATCCCGAGTTGCTCGATTGGCTGGCCGCCGAGTTGGTCGAAAGCGGTTGGCGTTGGAAGCACCTCCACCGGTTGATGGTGCTTTCACACACCTACCAGCTCGCCGCGGCGCACGACGACTCGGCTGAAGCAGCCGATCCCGGCGCGACGCTGTTGTGGCGCTGGCGCCCGCGCCGGCTCGAGGCGGAAGCCGTTCGCGATGCGATGCTCGCCACCAGTGGCCAATTGAACCTCGAGCGGGGCGGCCCGAGCGTCTTTCCACCCATCTCGGCCGAGGTGTTGGCCGGTCAATCGATGCCCGGCAATGGTTGGACCACCTCTCCGGCGGATCAGGCCGCGCGCCGCACGGTGTACGTCTTTGTCAAGCGTACGCTGATGGTGCCCGAGCTCGAAGTGCTGGACTTTCCCAATACGAACCAGAGCTGTGGCGAGCGTGCCGTTTCGACCGTGGCTCCACAGGCCCTCTCGTTTCTGAATGGCAACTTCGCGGCGGAACAAGCGTGGCACTTCGCCAGGCGGCTGGCAGAGCAGGGGGGTACAGAAATTGTGGGCCAGGTCGAGCTGGCGTACCGCCTCGCCTTCGGACGCCCGCCGACCGACCAAGAATGGGACGTCGTCCGCGAGTTCCTCACGAATCAAGAGGCACAGATCATCGCCGACGCAACCGCCAACTCGCAGACTATCGAAAACCCGCGGCAGCGAGCGCTCGAAGCCCTTTGCCTTGTGCTGCTCAACGCCAACGAGTTTGCCTACATCGAGTAACTTCCTCGCAGCCTTGAATCTCAACAACCACGTGTCCCAGACCGCCGGCCTGTGCGAAAACAACTCGATGACAATGCCCAGGTTGGCAGCCTGGGCCACTTCAGCATGAAGCCGATTCCCATGACTCCAAACTCTCAAGCGTGCGGGCAAACGCGGCGCGAGTTTTTCTGGCAAGCGGGGGGCGGGCTGACGGCGTCGGCCCTCGCCTACCTGCTCGCGCAAGATGGATTCTTCGCCTCCACGGCCAAGGCCGCTGGCTCGGCCGAAATGGAATCTCCTTTCGCGCCCAAGCTGCCGCACTTCGCTCCCCAGGCGAAAAGCGTCGTCTTCATTTTCTGCTATGGCGGCGTGAGCCAGGTCGATACCTGGGATCCGAAGCCCGCGCTCGACAAGTGGAATGGGCAGCCGATCCCGAATCTCGACCACGATCCGCTGTTCAAGGTGCGCAACCCCGGCACGCTGCTGGCCAGCACGCGCAGATTCTCGCCGGCGGGGCAAGCGGGCATTCCGGTTTCGGACTTGTTTCCGCACCTCGCGCGACACGTCGACGACCTGGCCGTGATTCGTTCGTGCTATGCCGATAGCTTTGCGCATGGCTCGGGCCTGCTGCAGATGAACACCGGTTTCCTGCGGCAGGGCTACCCCAGCCTAGGCTCGTGGGTGACGTACGGGCTGGGAACCGTCAACCAAGACTTGCCCGCCTACGTCGTGCTGCTCGACCACCGGGGGGGACCGATCGGCGGAGCGCCGAACTGGAACTCGGGCTTCATGCCCGCGGCCTATCAAGGGACGCAATTTCGCACGTCGGGCGATCCGCTCATCGATCTCAGTCCTCCCGACGGCGTGACGACGGCCCAGCGTCGCGGACAACTCGACCTGCTCGCGCGGCTGGGCGATCTCCATCAAGCCCGCCTGCCCCGTCAGTCGGAGCTCTCGGCCCGGCTGGCGAGTTACGAGTTGGCCTTCCGCATGCAGGCGCACGCCCCTTCGGCCGTCAATCTGGCCGAAGAAACGGCGGCGACGCAACGCCGCTACGGACTCGACAACGAATTGACCGAACGCTTCGGCCGGCGCTGCCTGATGGCCCGCCGACTCGTCGAGCGCGGCGTGCGCTTCGTGCAGGTCTATTCCGGCGGCGGGCACAACGACGAGAACTGGGACGCCCACGGCGACGTGAACATGAATCACGAGTTGCACTGCGGCGAGACCGACCAGCCGATCGCGACGTTGCTCTCCGATCTCAAGGAGCGAGGGTTGCTGGACGAAACGCTCGTCGTCTGGACGGGGGAGTTCGGTCGCACCCCCACCGCCCAGAACGGCAAGGGGCGCGACCACAACCCACGCGGCTTCAGTTGCTGGATGGCCGGCGGCGGCATCCGTGGCGGCACGATTTACGGCGCCACCGACGAGTTCGGCATGGCGGCGGTCGAAGACAAGGTCCACATCCACGACCTGCACGCCACCATCCTGCACCTGATGGGGCTCGACCACGAGGAGCTGACCTTCTTCCACGCGGGGCGCAACATGCGACTGACCGACGTCGAAGGGCACATACTGCATAAGATCATCGCCTGACGCCCCACCATGCGTTCCGGCCGCCTTGCTTGTTCCGCGTGGCGGCGTCCGTTAGACTCGCGTTTCACGTCGTTCGACACGTTGCCGCGCCGGCGAAATCGCCCTAGACGCTCGCACGGCTCTTTTCATCCTCGTCGCGCGCACCGGCAGGGAGACCAGATGGGGCAGCACCGCTTTCTGGTCCATCCTCCCGAACGACTCGCGCCGCGCGACCTGGAGCGCACCTTTCTCGCCGGGCCGGATTACGTCCCCTGGCTGTGCCGAACGCGCCCCATCGAAGGGGGCTTCCTCATCGAGCGCGAGGCCTCCGATTCGGGCTGCCTGCACGTCCCTTGGCATGTCGAGGGGCACGGCAAGCTCGTGCTCACCACCGGCACGCTCGTCGAGCGCGCCACGCCCTACCATCTCGAGGTCGAGCTCGCTCGCGGCAAGATCAACCAACTGCGCAATCAGATCGCCGAGTGGACGGGCATGGGCATGCTCATCCCCGACGATGTGTCGGCGAACCTCCGCGAAGCGACGCGGCAATTTGCCCGGGCGGCCACCTCGCAAACCAAGCCCGAGTTGGCCGCTGCAGCCGCCACGCAATCGCTGCGAGCGGCGCTCGAGGCGACCGAGGCGCTCGTGCGCACGTTCGCCGATCAGGCCTTCGTGGCCCGGCATCGCCAGGCGCCGAAGCTGGCCTCGCTCTTGGGGGTGAATCTCGGTACGACCGTTCCCACGGGCGCCTTGGGCGACGCCCTGTCCAAGGCCTTCAATACGGTCCGAATTCCCTTCTCCTGGCACGACATCGAGGCCGATGAAGGGGCGGCCCGATGGGATCGCTGCGACGCCCAGCTCGCCTGGTGCGAAGCCCGGCAGATGCGCATCTGCGGCGGACCGCTGCTGGCCTTCGATCGCCGTGGTCTGCCCGACTGGGTGTGCCTGTGGGAAGGCGATTTCGAGAACCTGCAAGAGCTGGTCTGCGACTATGTGCGGCGCGTCGTCGAGCGTTACAAGGGACGCGTCCACGTCTGGCAATGCGCGGCCCGGCTCTACTCGACCGAGATGCTCGAGCTCAGCGAGGAGGATCGCCTGCGGCTGGCCGTGCGAGCGATCGAGGTCGTGCGTCAGACCGATCCTCAAACGCCCACGATCATCTGCTTCGACCGCCCCTGGGCCGATTACATGCGCGACATTCCGCTCGATCTTTCGCCGCTGCACCTGGGGGATGCCCTCGTCCGCAGCGGACTGGGGCTGGCTGGGCTGGTGCTCGAGATCAACGTCGGAACCGAGCCGGGAGGGAGCGTACCGCGCGATCCGCTGGAAATGAGCCGCCTGATCGATCGCTGGAGCAGTTTGGGGCTGCCTCTGGTGGTGGAGTTGACTCTGCCCAGCAGCGATGCCCCCGACCCGCGGGGCCGACCGGTGATCGCCCCCATGCCCGAGGCCTTGCCCGGCGGATGGACGGCGGCCGCGCAGCAGTCCTGGGTCGAACGGTACGCGCCGCTGCTGCTCGCCAAGCCGGCCGTGCATGCGCTGGTGTGGAACCAATGCTGCGACAGCGAACCGCACGACTATCCCCACGCGGGCATCATCGACGCGAGCGGCCGCGCGAAACCGGCCCTCGGCACGCTCGCCCGCCTGCGCCGCGAGCACTTGCAATAACGCGCCGTGTATTGAAGGCTACGCGATTGTCCTGAGATCGCGTTAAGATCTTCCGAAGCAGACGAGGCACATGTCGTCGCGTTGGGGGGTGCGGCCGACGAACTTCTTCACGTCGTCGAGCACGCCGCGGCCGATGGAAGTGATGCCGTCGCTGGTCGTCTCGTGCAATTGGACTTCGAGCCGTTCGAGCCCGTACAGCTCGTTCTCGGCGTTCATCGCCTCGCTGATGCCGTCGGTAAAGAAGGTCAGCGAATCTCCCGAGCGCAGCGGCACGGCGACCATCTCATAATCGAAGTCGACATCGACGCCGATCGGCAAGCCGGCGGCGTCTCCGCCGATCGCCTCGACGCGCCGATCTCGATGTCGCAGGTAAGGGGGCATATGGCCGGCGTTGACGATCTGCACCACGTTGCGTTCCGTGTCGAGCACGGCCACGATCAACGTCACGAAGCGGTCTTCCCAACCGCCGCGAATGAAGCTGGCGTTCATGCGCGCGACGGCCAGCGCGGGATCGGTCTCGCTGGCCAGGGCAAAGCGAATCTCGGCCGAAAGCTTCGCCACCAGCAGGGCGGCTGGAATGCCCTTGCCGGCCACGTCGGCCACGATCACCGCCACGCGGTTTTCGCCCAGTTGGACATAATCGTAGTAGTCGCCGCCGAGTAGATTCGCCGGCTCGTAGAAGTCGAAGAAGTCGTAGCCGCCGATGCGGGGAGGCGCCGCGGGCAGGAAGCCCTGCTGCACCTTGTGCGCGAGCTCCAAGTCGCGCTGCATCGCCTGCTGCTTGAGGGTGGCGGCGTGCAACTGCGCGTTTTCGACCGCGATGGCCGCCTGGCGCGCCACGCTGGCCAACACGTCGAGATCCTCTTGCCGGAAGCGGCTCCGCTGGTCGAGCGTGTCGATCTGCAGCACGCCCAACGACTCGCCGGCGCCATCCAAGAGGGGCGCGCACATCATCGAGCGGATGCGGAAATCGGCGATGCTCTGGCTCATGTCGAAGCGTTCGTCGCTGGCGGCGTCGGCCGACAGAATGGCCTCGCGCGATTCCATGACGCGGCGTACGATCGTGCGACTGATGCGAATCGTCTCGCCCGTGTCGCCGCCGCGCTGCTTGACCGCCTTGGGAACGAGCGGTCCCCCCGGCTCGGCCAGCACGATGAACCCGCGATCCGCCTGGACGAAGATCTTGAACAGGCCGTCGAGAATGCGCCCCAGCACTTCGTCGAGCTTGAGCGCCGAGCCCAGGCTCAAGGTGATTTCGAGCAGGGCCCGCAGCTTAGCCTCGGGCTTGATCGACATGCGGAGGCCCGATTCGCCGCTCGACAGGTCGAGCTTGGACATGATCGTCGAGGTGGCCTGGTCCTCGTCGACGAGCATCGTGTGCGGGGCAAAGGCCTGTCCCACGTCGGGCCCCAGACTGAACCCGGCTGGCTCGGACGATTCGATCGCCGGTAGGCGATCTTCGTGAAAGCTGAACAGCCAGTCGCAGATCTTCACCTTGTCGGTGTCGCTGAGCAGTTGCCGCCCTTCGACCAACGCGCCATTGAGCAGCGTGCCGTTGCGACTGTGCAAGTCCTCGACGAAAAAGTCCTCGCCGACGCGCACGATCTGCGCATGCTGCCGACTGACAGCCCCTTCGTCGAGCACAATAGTGCAATCGGGATGCCGGCCCAGGACCGACCGCTCGTCATCGAGCGAAAAGACCTGACCTGGATTGAGCCCTTTGAGCACCTTCAACACGGCCATGCGAATACCCGCGCCCGCCGATGCCCGGAAAGGCCTATCGACGTAAGTGCGTCCAGAGATACCTCGATCGATCGCGCCGGCGTGCGATGAACGAGGCGCATAACATGCGCCGCGCGATGATGGAGCCGATTGTAAAAGCACGATCCGCCGGCCGTCAAACGACCGGTGTTCAGGATCTTTTACACCGCGCCCCAGTTTAGCGTTCTCCCAGTAGCAGTTCGCGGGCAATCCACGGGCGCGATGATCCGGCCAGCCAGCCGAGCGCGCGTTCGACTCCCGCGCCTTGCGTCAACCAATCGCGAGGCACGGCCCAAGCCACGATCGATGGATGATGGGCCAGTCGGGCGCTAACCTCATCGATCCACGCCGCCGGCAGCAGTTGTACGAGTCGCACCCCCAGCCGATCGAACCGGGCGTACTCTTCGTCGCGAAAGATGTGTTCGGTGACGAACAACGGAGGTTCCGTGGCGTCGAAGCTGGGAGCGAGGGGCGCGGTTTGCTCGAGCAATGCCTGCCAGAACGCGTTATCCCGCGAGTTCAAAGGCAACTCGTACGCCTCGCCGTTGATGACGATCGTATGGATGGTGCCCGTGGTCGAAGCAGGGATTTCGACGCGCATCGGGCGATGGGCCGTTTCGAGCGTCTTTTCCCAGACGCGCGTGCCCCCTTCGATCAACCGCACCGAGAGCTTCGTCAGCGCGGCCGGTCCCCCCGATTCCTGCTCGAACCGCGTCAGCCGTTCGACGGTCGTCGCCAGGTCGAACTTCTGGCCCGCCACCACTTCGGCGGCCAGCAGCTCGCCACTCCAGCCGTGGACGACCAGTAGCAGGGGATCGACGCGCTCGGGTCCCATCACTCGGCCTGCCACGCGGAGGGTGACTTCGCTCTGGTCTACCTCGACCAGCTCGACCATGAGTTGATGCAGGTAGTGGCGCGCGCGGACTTCCAGCCGGACCGGACCCGTCAAACCGCCAGACAGATCGTGCCGGCCGGGACGCATGGCCCTCTCGTAGGCCGGCGTCAGCACGGGCAGTTCCACGTCGACCTGCAACTGGTTATTCGGAGCCAAGAGGTTGGTGACGTCCCGTTCGAACGTGAGTGCATAGCCGGCGAACTCGCCGAGGGGCTCGCCGTTGAGCGAGACGGCAACCGCCGCGTCGGCCCCCTCGATCACCAGCCAGACGCTCTCGTGGGGATCAAGATTCGTCGGCCGATGGAACGATCGCGTGTAGCGGACGCGACCGCGAAAGTCGCGTCCCAACTCTTGCGACCAGTCGGCGGGCAGCTTCGCGGTGCCGCCGATCGGCGTGGCCGGTGGCTGATACTTGCCCTCGACATACGTTTTGAGCACCTCATAGTGCCACGGCCCGGCCAGTCGCATCGCGTGGGGATAACTCAAGGCAACATCCTGGGAAGAAAAAGGTTATCCACAGATTACGCCGACGGATGCCAAAGTTGGCACAAAATTGTGCAACCTCGAAAAGCTGGTCAAGACGTTGGAAACCGAACTCGCCCGGCGCGCACAAGCACAGGACGAAGATCAAAAGCGCTTGGAGAGACTGACTACGGAACTCGAACGGCTCCGCCAGCAAATGGCCGAACAGCCAGCCCAGGACAAGTAGAGCCACCCCGCTACGCTAAATCTTGACCGGCTTGCCGAGCGCGCGGCGGACGGGGACGAATTGGCCGGAGTGCATCAGGCCGTGGTTGGCGATCAACAGGAAGACGTGCCCCACCGTCGGAAACATGGAGCGAAAATGCTCCGGGCTGGGCTGGTCGAGATCCTCGGCGGAGAGCTTGTCGAGCGCTGCCAGGACAGCCGCTTCCGCCTCGTCCCACAACTTCAAGTACTCCTGTTTCGAGGAGAATTTTGCCGGGTCGTTCTCGGCGATCGTCGTCTTGTTATGTGCCTCGGCGAAGCCGGCGGGCAAGGCCGCGGCGGCGCTGGGACGGACCGCTTCCAGCAAGTCGTGAGATGACGCGATCAAGTGTCCCAACTGCCAGGCCAAGTGGTTGCAGTCGGGGTGCGGACGTTTGAGCAACTCCGCGTCCGTCAAATCGTCGAGGTATGTCTTGATCACGGTCGTGCTCAGGGCATGCGCCGTGCGTATGGCATCGTGGGCGTTCATCTGTTGGATTCCTTTGCGTTGCTCCGTACTGCGTGAACTCTCCGCTCTACCACCTCAGGCGGGACTCTTGAGAAACGCCTCGATGCGATCGAAGCCGGCCTCGAGTTGTGGCAGGCTCGTGGCGAAGGAGACCCGGGCGTAGCCCTCGGCGCCGAATGCGGAGCCCATCACGGTCGACACATTCTGTTGGGCCAGCAGCGTGAGGCACCAATCGGTCGAGTTGTTGACCGGCGTGCCGTTGTACTTGCGTCCGAGATGCGCCTTGATGTTGATGAAGGCATAAAACGCGCCCGACATGCAGGGGCAGCTTAGCCCCTGGATGCTCTTGATGCGCTCGGCCACGAAGTCGCGTCGCTTCGAGAACTCGCCCAGCATGTCGACGACGCACTGTTGCGAACCTTCGAGTGCCGCGACGGCGGCATACTGGCTGATGCTCGACGGGTTCGACGTCTCCTGGCTCTGCAAGTCAGCCATGGCAGTGGCGAGATTCTGCGGCGAGATCGTCCACCCGATGCGCCAGCCCGTCATGGCGTAGGTCTTGCTCACGCCGTTGACGAGCACGGTGCGATCCTGCAGACCGGGACGCACGTTCGGAAAGCTGGTGAAAACCGCGCCGCCGTAGATCAGACGCTCGTAGATCTCGTCCGAGACGACGGTCAGATCGTGATCCAACACGATGTCGGCCAGTTGTGCCAGTTCGTTGTGCGTGTACATGCTGCCGGTGGGATTCGACGGCGAGCAAATCAGCAGGACCTTGGTGCGCGGCGTGATGGCGGCCTTGAACGCGGCCGGCGTGAGCTTGAAGTCGTGCGATTCTTCCGTCTCGACGATCACCGGCACGCCCCCGGCCAGCTTGACCAGCTCGGCGTAGCTGACCCAGTACGGCGCGGGAATGATCACCTCGTCCCCCGGATCGCACAGCACGGTGAAGACGTTGTGCAGCGAGTGCTTGGCGCCGTTCGACACTACCACCTGACTCGGCTTGTAGGCGATGCCATGCGCCTCTTCGTACTGCTTGACGACGGCGGCCTTCAACTCGGGAATGCCGCTGGCCACGGTGTAATGCGTGTGGCCGGCTTTCATCGCGGCGACCGCGGCGGCGCAGATGTGCTCGGGCGTGGTGAAGTCGGGCTCGCCGACGCTGAAGTCGTAGACCGTTTTGCCCGTCGCCTTGAGCTCCTTGGCCTTGGCGGCCATGGCCAGCGTGGCCGAGGGTTCGAGCGCCTGAACGATCCGCGAGACCTTGGGAGGCATGTGCCACAACTCCGAGCAGGGATATAAGGTTAGGCAAGGGGAGGAACGGTTGCCGGCCCGCGCTACGCGCGGCGAGCAAGCCCCCTGCTGCGGGACAATCATAGTGCCACGGATGTTCGCATCCAAGGGCCGCTGAGGTACGAAGTAATCGACCTCCGACAGAAGGTTGAATCCCCCCCAAGGCAGCGTGGATCAAGCCCGATCTCTCCTCCGCGCTGCCGCGCCTCTGCGTGAACCATTCCCCTGTCATAGCCCCTTGCAGAAGCCCCCACCGCGCGCATACTCACGGGCTACGTTTCAACCATCTCATTCGACCTGCCAGCGCGGGGGAAAAGCTATGCGTCGTGCGAAGATCTCGATCATTGGCGCCGGAAACGTCGGCGCGACCTGCGCTCACTGGTGCGCCGCCGCCGAACTGGGGGACGTCGTCCTGCTGGACATTCCGCAGACCGGCGACATGCCCAAGGGCAAGGCGCTCGACCTGATGCAGGCCTCGCCGATCGTGGGTTTCGACTCGAACGTCGTCGGCACGAACAGCTACGACGACACCGCCGGCAGTGACGTGGTGGTGATTACTGCCGGTCTGCCTCGCAAGCCGGGTATGAGCCGCGACGATCTGCTGAGCACGAACGCCAAGATCGTGGCCGCCGTGACCACCGAGGTGAAACGCACCAGCCCCGATTCGATCATCATCGTGGTGAGCAATCCGCTCGACGCCATGGTGCAGCGGGCCTTCCAGGTCAGCGGTTTTCCGCCGGCACGCGTGCTGGGCCAGGCGGGCGTGCTCGATACGGCCCGTTATCGCACCTTCCTGGCCATGGAGTTGGGGGTCAGCGTCGAGGACGTGCAGGCCCTGCTGATGGGTGGCCATGGCGATACGATGGTCCCGCTCCCCAGTTGCACCTCGGTAGGGGGTATTCCCGTTACCCAGTTGATCAGCGAGAAGCGGCTGGCCGAGATCGTCGAACGGACCGCCAACGGCGGGGCCGAGATCGTGGGGCTGCTCAAGACGGGGAGTGCCTACTACGCCCCGGCGGCCGCCACGGCCCAGATGGTCGAGGCGATCGTCCGCGATAAGAAGCGGCTGATCCCCTGCGCGGCCTACTGCGACAAGGAATACGGCGTCGGCGGATATTACGTCGGCGTGCCGGTCGTGCTGGGCAAGGGGGGGGTCGAACGGATCATCGAGCTCCAGCTCGGCGAGACCGAAAAGGCGAAATTCCAGCAGAGCGTCACGGCCGTCCGAGAGCTGGTGAAGCGGATGGGAGAGCTTGGGGGGGAGTAGGGGGCAGGGCTGTGAATTGGTGATTTGAGCGGCCGAAAACGATTGAAATCGTGGAAAACTGGGCTGAGTTCGGCCGATGGAATCGAAGGCCGAACGAAGTGGGTGATTCCCGACTTTTTCTCCCCGGCGCGCCGTAGACAGCCAGTTTGTAACTGCGGTACACTGTAGGGCTTCCGCCGTGGGTAGCTGTTCGTACTAGCGCATATAAGGAGTACCAGTGGTTAAGTTGAAGGTTCGCGAAAGCGAGTCGATCCAGGAGGCGGTCCGCCGTTTCCGGAAGCTCGTCGAGCGCAGCGGCATCAAGAAAGAGATGCGCCGCAAAGAATATTACGAGAAGCCCAGCGACACCCGCCGCCGTGCCCGTTTGCGTGCCGAGCGTCGTGCCCGCAAGGGTCGTGGGTTACCCCGCTAGTTTGCGGTGTTCTCTCCTGTCACACAGCGACTGCCGCAGGCAGGTCACGCGCGTGACTGCGAGGCGCCGGCGACGGTTATTCCAGCCGGCGACGCAGGGTATAGAAGGCTTCGGCCGGCTCCCATCGCACGCCGTCCATCGGGCGGATGCGGATCTCATAAACGAATCCCTCGCGAAGTTCCTCCAGGCGCAGACGCACCTGGCGTCCGTCGGGAGTTGCCTCGGCAGCGAGGATCTTCTCCGTTCGCCGATCCTGGTCCGGCCCGCCGTAGTCGGACGTGGGGATGCGGCGGAACGACGACACGGAATAGAACTTCACGTTCTCGAGCTGCGCTCGTTCGGCGGGCCGCGTGAAGGCGATCGTAAAGCCGTCGTTCGTGGCCCGCACCTCGGCGATGCCTGGCGGTAGCTCTGCCCGCGGGCATAGCCGCACGATGCTGCCGTTGTTGGCGCCGCCGCCCCAGGCACTGTCGCGAATGTTGCCCACGTAGAGGTCGCCATCGGGCGCCACCTGGCAGACGAGTGGTCCCAGGAGCGATTCCTCTCCTGCGGCCGGTGCGCGACTGAAGGGATACACGGCCCCCTGATACTCGCCCCCTACCTGCTCGAGGCTCATCCGCACGAGCGAGCGCGTGTCGTACTCGCAGCCGAGCAGGTGCCCTTCGAAGGGGCCGAACAGATCGCGTCCCAACTCGTCGCGCACCGCGTCGGGCGTGTTCAAGAAGCAGATGCCATTCACGCTGCGCGTCCACGGGTGCGGAATATCGATCGCGGCGAGCGTTGCTTCGGGGCGGAAGCCGGGCCGATTCTCGAGCTTGTTGATGAAACCGTAACGTTTCCCCTGGCGCAGATGGTTCAGCTCGTTGAAGGGGGTGTAGTTGCCCTGGTTGTCGGTGGCGAAGAGGTCCCCCTCGCGGTTGAGCGCGAGCCCCATGGGGAAACGCAATCCAGCGCACCACTCTTCGAGCGCGAAGCGGGCGGGGTCGTCGGGCGTGGGCTCGCGGGGGGCGAGTCGCAGGGCTCGCCCGCGCAGGTAGGCCGCGGGCTCGTCTCGCGTGTCTTGCTGACAGGGGAGGGCGATGTAGTATTCGCCGGCGGCGCTAGCGACGAGTCCCACCGCCCAATCGTGATAGTCGTGCGTGTGTCCCCAGCCCGAGACGAGCCGCTCGGTCCGCTCGGCCCGGCCGTCGCCATCGTCATCGTGCAAACGCAGCAGGGCGTACTTGTTGATTACATCGACGGCATCGCCTGCGATCGCCACGCCGTACGGGGCGGCGAGATCGTCGCTCAAGACCTGGGCCGTGTCTTCGAGGCTGTCGCCATCGGTGTCACGCGCCTGCCAGACTTGTCCCTTGAGCGAGGAGAAGACCAGCGTGCCATCGGGGCGCCAGGCGAGCCCCGTGGGCATAATCTCGTCGACCAGGGGGAGTCGCTCGGCCGTGAAGCCCGGGACGACGTCGATCGCGCCCGAGGGGGCATTCACCGCCACGGGCGTATCGAGCGGGAAGTGATCGACCGGCGCGGAGGTCAAGTATTCGAGTGCCACCGACAGAGGCGTGCCATCGGTCGGGGCGGGAATCGCCACCAGGGGTCGCCCCCGTTCGAGTTCGATCGTCGCGTCCGCCGGAGATACCACTCGCACCCGACACGCACCGATCGGCGCTCGCCAGGCGAACTCCGTCGCCGATGCCTGCGCCATCGCGTACGACCCACCGTCGCGCGGTGGCGGAAGCAATGCGAGTCGTAGCGTCGTGCCGCGCGGCAGACCTCGGAATGCGAACTCGCGTCGCACACCAGTCTCGTCGGAAGCGGCCTCATTTCTCCGCGCGGCGAACTGCTGCGCCACGTGTAGGGTGGTACGATCTGCCGAGTCGCTCTCGTGGGGGGCGAAGTGCAAGCGATACTCGAAGCGCAAGCCGTCTTTCGTATGCTGCCACTCATCGCATTCGGTGGCGAACTGCCCGCCGGCGAGCGGCTCGCGACGAGTGCCCTCCGCTTCGAGCGATACCTCGCTCGCGCGATCGATGGGGGGCGTGAGAAATTCTCCGCCGGGCTCCCAGTACCAGGTCTTGCCGCGCGTGCGCTGCCGGGCAGCGTCGCCGATCCACCAGCCCGCGAGCTGATTCTCGCGCAGATCGAACAGCACGCTCTGTCGATTGGGCAGCCCCACGACGAAGGGCTTGATGAACTTGTGCTTGCCCAGCTCGAACACATCGGTCAGCAGATGGGCCTCATGTTCGTCGGGAAGGTTCCGCGCTCGCACGACCCGCACGGCGTTGGGAGGTGGCGGCACGAAGCCCGGCTCGTTCAACACATGCCACACGGCGGCGAGCTGCGCCGAGAGTTCTTCGTCGAGCACGCCGCGAATCGCAAGCTGGATCGAGGGCATCTCCATCCGCGGCACGATGCGCGCCGGGTTGCGCACCCAGCGATCGTACCAGGGGCGGCGAATGCGCCGGCCCAATTCGGCCAGATCGGTACCGTGCGCGGCGAGCGCCACCTCGACGGGGGCGACCTCTCCGATGGCGTGGCAACTCGTGCAGCCGAAGCCCGCCGACGTGACGAGCCGGCTGCCCGCCAGGTGCAGCCTTGCAGCGTCGTCGACGGTTTGCTCTTGGTCGGCTGGGAGCGACGGTATGCGGTCTTCGTCAACGAACATCTCCACCAGTACCCGCGATTCTTCTTCGCCCAGAGAGAAGCGTGGCATGCGCAGATCGAGCCACGGTCGCAATCGTGGCGCGGTGGTGGCAATCGCCGCGGCCAGGGCCTCGTCGTGCAGCTTGTCGCCAATGCTGTTGAGCGCCGGCGGCGCCAGCGCGGCCAGGCGCGGCGACAAGGTTTCGTCCACTTCGGCCAAGGCGGGCAGCGTGGCAGCGATACCGGGACTGAGTCCGCGGGCGTGGCACGACAGGCAATTCCGCTCGGCCAACACGAGTTGCCCGTCGTACGCGCGCGAGGGATCGTCCGAGGCGGGAGTTGCCGATGTCGGCGGCAGCGCGGCGAGATAGGCACGCACCTCGGCGGCCTGCTGCGGGGGCAGCAGGAAACCCGGGCGCTTCCGCGCCACGTCGGGTGCTGTAAGACAATCGGCTTTCGACTCATTTGGGATCGGAGTCGCGATCGAGCTGCGTGCTTCGGTCAGCGCGGTTGTCTGTGGAAGTTGGTGGCAGTTGGCGCAACGATGCTCGGCGACAAGTTTCGCCCCTCGTTCGCGCACGTCCGCCGCGGCAGAAACGTGCGCGTCGTGCGAATCGTTCGGGCTCTTCAACGTGCTGAGATAAGCGGCCAGATTGGCCACTTCCTCGTCGCTCAGCGTGAAAATCGGCATGCGATGCGACGCGTTCAGCGTAGCGGGCTCGCGCAACCAGCGGACGAAGTATTCGGCCGGTCGCTTGTCGGCGACTTGCGTGAGGTCGCCACCGCCGAAGAGTCCCCCCACGCCGAGGTCGCCCACACGATGGCACGCCAGGCAGCCGACGCTGCGAAACAAGGTCGCCCCGGCCTCGATGCTGATCTTTTTCGTCTCTAGCGGTCTGGCGTCGTATTCTTCGGGCGCGTCGGCGAGGAGATAAGCGGCGATTGCGTGTGACTCTTCCGAAGAGAGCCCCAGCGAGGGCATGCGGCTGGCGACCTGATGCTCGCTGGCGTTTGTGTTTGACTGGTGTCCGGCGTGCTGGATCCATTCGGTTAGCCAGCCTGTTGAGATATGTCCGGCGAGGTGATCGAGTGCGGGGGCCGGCAGCACGTGCTGTTCGGCAAGTCCGGCGTGGCAGGCGCCGCAGCGTAAGCCATGTACAAGCGTTCGCCCCCGTTCGAAGCTGGCCAGGTCTTCGTCCGTGGGTTTGTGAAAGAGCTGCCAGGGGGGCACCGGCTCTAGCTGGAACTGCGGTCCCGACCAGTACAGCCCCAGTCGCGGCTCGGGGGCCTTCGGTTCGTACCGCACGTGCAAGGCATGCTCGCCAAAGGCCAGCTCGAGTGGCGCCGACTCGAGCCACGTGTCATCTGTGGGAGAAGCGTCGATGACCGAGCGTCCGTCGAGTTCGACCGTAACCCGCCCTGCCGCGTAGACGTGTAGTCGATATTCGCCTGGCGCCAAAACCGAGAGCATTCCCCCCCATTCCGCGGTCCAGCCTTGCGCCTCGATGCGCGGATCGGGGGCCCGATCGCGCCACTGGAACGCGAGAGCGGGATCGATGCGCCGGCAGACCCCTCCGGAGGCATCCCGATAGGTGGCAATCAGGCCGGACGAGTATTCCGTCTCGTCGTCTTCATCGGCTTCCGAGGCGACGGCGTCCTGCGACATCGCTGCATGCGACCATGCCGTTGCCAACGCCAGTGCCAGAAGCAGGTGCCAGAGGGTGCGCATCGGCTTAAGGCTGCCGCGGGTGAAGAAGGGGGGGAAAACGTGCAGGAGGACGGCGCTCGAACATCACCGCCATCCAGCGCCCAGGCATGCGCGAGAAGGGGCCACAGAGCAGCCCCGATTATAGTTCGACCTGCTGACGGCCGCACGCGCATCGGCACAAGAACCGCCCTTGCCCGAGAATCCACTAGGGACCGTCCAGCAGAGGTCACTCGCTGCGCGAAGCGGAGTAGTTCATGTCGCTGCTGGCCACCACCATGCCGGGGCGGAAGTGTGGTTTGGGGACCGCCGTTGTCCGGCGTCCCAGCACGTCGAGCATGTATTGGGCCGCCGCCTTCGACGCGCCGCCGTGACCGATTTCGTCGCGCAGCTCGGCCAGTCGCGCTTCGAGCGCTTGCCGCGCATGAGGATCGGTCAGCCAGCCAACGATGTGGTTGGCCAGTTGATGCGACTTGTCTTCGCAGGTCAGATATTCGGGAAACAGGACGCGTTCCGCACCTGGCTGACTCGGGTCGTAGGGGGTCAGGTCCTGGGGAAACAACTCCTCGGCGGTGAGCAGATTGACGAGCGTGATGTACTTCACCCGGCGGAAATAACCCTGCACGAAGAAGGCCAGCCTGCTGATCCAATAGAGCACGACCGTCGGCTTGGCGTGGTGCAACAACTCGAGCGATACCGAACCGGAGACCGCCATGCAGCACTCGGCCAGGTGAATCAACTCGGGCGTGCGGCCCACGTGTACTTCAATGGGCAGCTTGAGCCCCTCGATCGCGGCGCGGGCGATCTCGGCCTGCTTGGCGCGGAACGAAGCAATGGCGAAGCGCGTGTTCGGTTCGCGGGCGTGAATCTCGGCGGCGGCCCTCAGGAACCAGTGCAGGTTCTGCGTGACTTCCTGCGTGCGCGAGCCGGGGAGCAGTGTGACGAGCTTGCCCGGCTTGGCGCGTTCGGCTTCGATGAACGCCGCGTTCAGACGCTGCTCGCGCACCTCGTCGAAGTAGGGGTGGCCGACGAAGGTCGCGTTGCAACCCTGCTCGCGAAACCAGGTGGCCTCGAAGGGGAGGCTGCACAGCACGTGGTCGACGAAGCGGCGCATCTTGGTCACGCGCCAACTGGCCCAGGCCCAAACCTGCGGTGGCGCGTAGTAGAACACCGGAATGCCGTGGACCTTGGCCCGGCGCGCGATCCACCAGTTGAAGCCGGGGTAATCGATCAGCACGACCGCATCGGGGCGATGATGGCGGAAGTGCCGATCGGCCAGGCTGACCAGGAAGGCGAACTTGTGGATGTTGATCAACACGCGCAGGAACCACATCACGGCCAGGGCCGTCAGATCGGCGTGCAACTGGCAGCCTGCCTCGGCCATGCGCGGTCCGCCGTAGCCGACGAAGCGGATATTGGCCTGTCGACGAGACAGCTCGCGCATCAGGTTCGCGGCATGCAGGTCACCACTCGGTTCGCCTGCCGAAAAGAAGATCGTCAACGGTCGGTTCGTCGCTTGGTCGGGCATGACAGGCTGTTTTCCGAAGACGCGAGATTGTGGAGAATCGTGTAGCTGGACCATCACATCAAGCAGAGCGACGCAGTCGCGGCTCGTTCGTGGAAGACGCCGCGGCGCTGGACCTGCGTGGATCGGTACTTGCGTGGGCGCTGCGATGGAGCCGCACCCGTTCGTCCTGGGCAGCTATTTCCGCCGACGATTGCGCACGCCAGCGCCGCGCCTGCCACCAGATGGCAAACAGCTCGCCCGGGCGTGTGCGGCGGTCGCTCGTGGTCGGCGCGTGGCTGGGCTGTTGATGGTCGACGTAGATTTCTCCCACGCGAAATCCTCGCCTCGCCGTCCACGTGGCCAAATGACGCACTAGTCCCGGCAGTGGAGGCAGGCCGGCTACGGTCTCGTGCCGCGCGGCCCAGAAGAGGCAGCCAGGATCGTGGGCGTCCGTGCCCAATAAGAGACGTCGCGGCAGGTGACGCGTTGCGAGCAGTGTTTTCTGGAAACGGGTTTGGCGTCGTCGTCCCCAGACGAGATCGGCCCGCGACAGCCGCTCGACCATCCGTGGGATGTCGCTCGCCGAGTAGCGTTCGCCTGCCTCGAGCGCGATCAGTATCTCGCCTTGCGCCGCGGCGATGCCCGCCGAGAGACAGGCGGTTGTTCCCGCGCGCTCCGCCAGGCTCACCCGGCGCAAGACAGGGAACTTTGCTCGGAGCCGATCGAGTGCCGCCTGTTCTTCCGTGGCGTCGTCGATACAGACGATCTCATGCGCGGGATCGAGGGCTTCGAGGGCGTCGCAAAGCGCAGGCAATTGCCGCTCGAAATGCTCGACGCCGCACGAGAGGGGCACGAGAAGGGAGTAGCGGATCACGCCGGTTGTCCTTGCTGGCCATTCGCCCGCGGCACGATCCCAAAACGCTGCTGCCAGCAGCGCCACCAAAAGATTCGTGCAAGGGTGGCGAAGTATGGCAGAACGATTCTGCCCGGGGTAGGTCAGTTGATCGGCTCGATGTTTTGCCGCGCGGCGCAGGGCTGGTTACGATAGCACCGGATCTGCTAGCACCCCGCCTTCGTCGTCCGCCGAACTTTCACCCCCCGCCGGCGAGGAACTGCGCTTGCCGCCCGATCGCCTTCCATCGTGTCGCGCACACCGCAGGGCTTATGCCTTGGGGCTGTTGCTTGCTAGTGGCGCCTTATTCACGAACGCCGCCTCGGGGATCGACTGGCGCTACCTCGAAGGCCACACCGATCCGATCTATGCAGTGGCCTATTCGCCAGACGGGCGGCTCATTGCGAGTGGCAGCTTCGACAAGACGGTCCGCATCTGGGATCGCGCCACAGGACGCACGTTGCGCACGCGGGCCAATCACTCGGGCCTTGTCTTGACGGTGGCGATCTCGCACGACAGCCAGCGCATGGCCTCGGCGGGACTCGACAAGTTGATCCTTGTCGACGATCTTCCACCACCGGGGCCGCTGGCAGAACGAAGCGATCTGCCGGCCGAGGTACTTACGCTTGCGCTTAGCGCCGATGGCAAGACGCTCGCCGCCGGCGACGCAGAGGGGCACGTCCGTTTGTATGCGGCGGAATCGCTCGAGCCCACGGCCGAACTTTCGGGCGGTTCGTCGGCGGCGCAGGCGATTGCCCTTCGCAACGATGGGGCGCTGGTTGTCGCTGCGCATGCCGATGGAGTGTTGCGCTCGTGGCAGGCGTCGGATGGTGTCGCGCAGGAGTCGCTCAAGTTGCCCGCGATCTCGCGCGCCGTCGCGTGGCATCCCGATGGCAAGACGCTCGCCCTGGGCGGCGATGACGGGCATCTGCGGCTGTATCCCTGGCCTCCGGCGCCACCAACCATACTGACGGCCGGCTCGCCCTTGGTCGCCCTGGTTGCCGCGCCGGATAGTAGTTGGATCGCGACTGCGGCCGAAGATGGCGTGGTGCGTTTTCACAATCCGGCTGACGGCACGGAACTGCGACAAGCCAATCCTGGCGATGGCCCCCTGACCGCCCTGGCACTGCGCGCGGATGGACTGCTGCTTGTCGTGGCGACCGCGGCGGGCAAGCTGCACTTCGTCGACCCCGCCAGCGGGGCGCTCTTGGGATCGTTCGCGGCGCATACCGGAGCGATTCGGCAAGTGGCCTATCATCCCAACGGCGTGCAATTGGCGACGTCCGGCGATGATGGCAGCGTGCGGCTCTGGGATCTTCCCAGCGGCACGATGGGCCCCGCGTTTGAAGGGGCGCCGTGGCCGGTGTTGGCGGCCTCGCACGATGGCGCGCTGCTGGCGGTACAGTCCGACGATGCGACGCTGCGCATCATCAAAGCGGACGACGCCAGCGACATCCGTAGCCTCGCCATTCCAGTCGCCAACTCGCGCGCCGCGTGCTTTTCGCCCGATGGTTCGAAGCTGATCGTCGCGGGGGACGACGGTCACCTGAGAATCGTGACGCTGGCCACGGGTGGCATCCTGGCGATTGAAACCGCGGCGCCGGTGAGTGCCGTTGCCGTGCGTCCGGCGGGCGAACAGATCGCCGCCGGGGGAGCGGACGGTGTGGTGCGCATCTGGAACGTGGCCGACGGCGCGCACGTGCGCGATCTGTCGGGACACACGGCGCCGATCGTGGGACTAGCCTTTTCGTCCGACGGCGCCGAACTGAGCTCGCTGGGCGATACCACGCTCCGCCGCTGGAAGATTGACGACGGTTCGTCTCTGTCGGTGGAAGACACGGGTCTCGCGCTGGCGCCGTTGACACTCGCGCAAGGCCGTTACATCCGCGGCGTGACCATGCCGCTTGCCGGAATCTTGCATCCGCCGGAGGGGGCCACGGTGGCGTTGTCTTTCAACGCCGATGGCTCGCGGCTATGGACGGCGGGAAAGCAGGGCCCGGCATGCTGGTGGAACGTTGCCGCGCGCAGGATCGAACGAGAGTTCGCTGCGACCGAGCCGATCCAGGCAGCCGCGATGAGTGGCGATGCTACTCGAGTGGCGCTGGCCAGTGGGACAGGGAACGTGCAAGTGCTGCAAGTCGCCGATGGAGCCGTGGCGGCGCAGTTCACGGTGTCCGAGGGGGGGTGTGCGTTGCGGTTTTCGAACGATGGCAGCCGGTTGATGCTGGGAGCGGCCGATGGACAAGTGCGCGTCTTCGACTGGATGACCGGCGCAGTAGTCGACACGCTCGCCGATCACCTGGGCGAGATTCGCGGACTGGCGGTGTTACCCAACGGAGAGCGAACGATTACGGCCAGCGCCGATGGATCGGCACGCTTGTGGCGCCAACCGCTCTTGCGTTCTGCTCTGCTGCATCAGGGTCCCATCACCGCCGTGCAATACAACGCCGATGGATCGCATCTTTTCACGGCTGGCGAGGATGGCAAGCTGGGGCAATGGAGCGGCGCGGATCTGTCCGATCTGCGCGCGTTGAGTACAACGCTCGGACGCCAACGATCGCTCGGTTTTGCCGCGGGCAACAGTAGTCTCGCGGCAGGCGGCGACGATGGCACGCTACGGGTCTGGAACACAATCGACGGAAAATTATTGGCGACCATCGACACGGGCGCGCCGATCGCAGGTGTCGCGCTAGCGAGCGATGGCCGCCAGGCGGTGGTGGCGGGGGCCAATGGACATCTCCGCGGCTATCGAGTCGCGGATGGACGATTGCTCGAGGACCGCATCACGGGCAGCGCGGCGACTACCTCGCTCGCTGCAATGCCTGACGCCACGGCAGCGATTGTCGCGGCGAGTGATCGACGCCTGCAACGCGTGGCCCTAGCGGCGGCGCATCCCCAGCAGACCCTCACCGGACATGAGGCGCACGTCTACTCGGTGAGCTTCCATCCCGACGGCAGCCAGCTTGTCTCGGCCGGAGGCGACAAGGCCGTGCGCTTTTGGTCGCTGGCCGATGGCAAGAACGTCTTCAGCGGCACGGGGCACGCCAGCCAGGTGTATGGCGTGGCGTATCGGCCCACTGGTGGCGAGGTGGCCAGTTGCGGCGCGGACAACACCATTCGCCTGTGGAATCCCTCCGATGGTCAGCAGACGCGCGAGATTCGCGAGGGCATCGACGACATTCTCTACTCGATCGATTACTCTCCCGACGGTTCGCACCTGCTGACGGCCGGCCTGGCCAAGACCTGGCAGGTCCGCGACGCCGGTCAGGATGCCGCGCGGCAAACGGTGGGGGGGCACGAGGATCACATCTACCGCGCTACCTACGATCCCGATGGGAAGCGCATCGCCACGCTCGGCTATTCCGGCGCCTTGATCGTGTGGAATGCCGCGTCGGGCGAGATGCTCCATCGCGAGCAGTTGCCGGTCAAGCAAGCTTATGGCGTGGCATGGTCCCCCGACGGGCGCGAATTGGCCGTTGCGACGCAAGACGAACGCTTGTTGATCGGCGACGTGCCCGAGGCGGCACGACTGCCGGAGTAACGCCCGCGCAAGGAGTCCCCGCGGCGGAGCGTTCGTATTGACGTTGCTGGTGGTTTTGCGTCATGGTGTGCGTCGTTGGCACATCTCATCTGGCCCGACATCTGGGCAGCGATCTTGTCTCGTCATCCTGCGAGGAGGAATGACCATGAGCATTCTGAAAGAGTTTCGCGAGTTTGCGCTCAAAGGCAACATGATCGATATGGCCGTCGGTATCATCATCGGCGGGGCTTTTGGCAAGGTGGTGACATCGCTCGTGAATGACGTCATCATGCCCCCCATTGGCACGCTGGTGGGGAACGTCGACTTCTCGGGGCTCTCGATTCCGCTGCGCGAGGCGGCCGAAGGCAAGACCGAGGTGCTGTTGCGCTACGGCGCCTTCATCAACACGCTGGTCGACTTTCTGATCGTGGCGGCGGCGATTTTCGTGGTCGTCAAGGCGATGAACACGCTGCGGCGCAAGAATGAGGAGAAGCCCGCCGAGCCGGCGGCTCCCACCCCGCAAGAAAAGCTGCTCACCGAGATTCGCGACCTGCTGAAGTCGCGCAGTTGAACGGTTCCCCCACGCGCCACAAAAAAAGCAGCCGACGAACGATTCGTCGGCTGCTTGAAGTTTGTGTCGGTCAGTAGCGACTAGCGGTCGAGCGAGGGGGGAGCAGGGGCCTCGGTGTCGGTTTCGAACTCCTGCATCTCGCCCGGCATCTCGCCCGGATGCACCGTCTCGACGCGTTTGCGGGCGTCGAACTCGGCGTACACCTTTTCGTAGAGATCGTTCGAGTAGGGAAGGGCGGGATTGATTCCCATGCGGGCCGCCTGATCCTGCTGCTGCAAGAGACGAGTGAAGGTGTACGGCCGGAAGTAGTAGTTCGCGTGGGCCTCGGGGAAGTACTCGACGTGCGGCAACAGGTTGCAGGTCGAGCAGCAGTGCGGGACCTTGCCGTGCTTCAGACGCGGCTCGGTGTGGTACCAGAAGTTTCGCAGGTTCGGGTCCTCGTCGTAGGGACGCACCCAGGGTGGCATTTCCTGACCGGTGTACAGGTAGTCGAACGGACCAGGGCCGGTGAGGGGGCCGTTCGAGGCCGCCGGATTCGAGACCGAGGGATTCGGGACGGTCGGTGGAAGCACCCGGCCCGGCTCGCGAGTTACCTGGTTCTGCTGCACCGTGCGAGTCGTAGCCGCGGCCGGCGTGGCGTGAGGCAGCGGACGCGGCGCCGCCACCACGTGATCGGCGTGCGAATGATGTTGCTGGTTCGTGGTCGCCGGCGCCTTGGCGACTTTATTCGCCGGACGCACGAAGTTCTGGGTCGGCTGAGTCGCCACCGCCTTGGCGGTCGGAGCGGGCTTCGCGGCAGCCAATTTCGCCGCAGGTTCCACCGCGTGCGTTGGCTTCTTGGCGATCGGCTTCGGCGACACCGGAGCCGTGTTCTTGGCAACTGGCTTGGACTCGGTCGGGCGAGTCGTATTGCTCGTGTTGTTGTGCGAGGCGGGCATCACCTTGTTGATGCCGGCTTGCACGCCGTTCTTCAGCTCGTTGAAGAACGAATTGCGTTCCGCTGCTCCGCTATCCTCAACGCTCGACGCAGCGAGGGACGGAGTCGTGGCAGGGTTCTCGGAGAAGCCGGCGATGGCAGATTGGGCACGCTCGAACTTGGGCGAGGGTGCTGGAGCCACGTCCGGAGACACCGGCTCTGCCGCGACGACGACCGGCGACGCGTCAGGGAGCGGAGGCGTGGGGAGTTTCGAGACGTATTTTTGTTCGGCTTGCGGTTCTGTTTCGGCCTTGTTCGTCATCAGGCCGATCGAAGCGGCCTCTTCGAGCTCGGTGCTGGTGGCGGTTGGCGAGACGGTGTGATCCTTCACGCGAAACTGCATCACCATCTTCGACGCGGGGCTGAAGCCCGTGTTCCCCACCATCGCCGGCATGCGAACTTCTTCGCGTGCCTCGAGTACGATCGGTTGCGTAACGACCGGGGCGCTGGCCACGGTCGGCGCCGCCACGCGATGCTGTGTCGGTGGCGTGGCGACCACCGGTGTCGCTTCGACGGGTGCCGGCGATGGCGTAGGCAAGGTCGGTACGCTGGCTGCCACCACGATGGGTTGGCGTGCGGTCGCGGCATTGCGCGCCGGTGCCGGCTGATTGTCGGCAGTCACGACGAACAGGCTGAAAAGCACAGCGGCAGCGGCGTGCATAGGAACTCCCCGCGCGGATCGGTATCTACGGATGGAACGGAATCTTGTGAGGCAACGCCTCAATTCCCTCATGTGTATCGGCCGGCACAACGGGACGCCGAATCAAATAATTCCTGCTCGGCAGACTTTGCGTAGACTTCCCAGTGTACGTTTTGTCCAAAGGCGATGCACTGGCCCGCTTAACTCTCATCGGCCATGAATCGGTGCGAGCTCGCGTGCTCAGGGTCGTTCATCCGCGTGCCTGTGTACTCGCGACGTCGTTTAGAGAGGTACCTCCTCCTCGGTCGGCCGGCGGCTGTCGCGTTGCGATCGAGGAGATAAGAGGCCTTGCTGCCTTCCCCTCGCCTGGCACCTGTCGCGCCAGCGTTTTTTCGCTGGCAGCAAGCAGTCGTGGCAAAGGCCCGCTCTGGCCCAAGCAATTCGCCGCGTGCGATCGCCCCCCCACCCACGCCACTGGATGGCCGGTAAAAGTGCGAATCTTGGCATCGTCCGCAGCTTGGCCAGGATTGGCTTAACTACTTCAACCCGTATGGCCGAGATTGCTGTTAAGTCAGGTGCATCGGGAGCAACCGGAAGATTTGATTCAACTGGTACATCCCGAGGGACCGAAAGTAGTGAAACCGAAGCGCTGATTCCTCGCCAACCAGGCCTTGCGCCGGCGACGGATCACCTTGGTTCCCGCTCGGCAGGCTGGTGACGCAGGGAAGCGGCCGAAGTGGGGGGCATTAGGATCCACCAGCACGTGTCCGCACGAAACAGGCAGAAGCATAGAGACATGCGAATGCAGACCTCTCTCCTGAAGCAATGCTCCGTTCCGGGTGTCTTGCTGCTGGCGCTCGCATCCGGTCAAGCCAAGATGGCCTGGGGCCAGACGTCGCCACCGCAAATGGTCGAGTCGCCCACCCAAATGACCATGGTGCAGGACGGCACGGCTCTCGTGCGACTGCCCTCGGGTGCGCCCTCGATGCAGTACCAGCACATTAATTTCAGCCCGATTACCGCGCCTGGGGCAACAGCGCAGGGGGTGACGAATGGCAATGGGGCGCCCGCCGGTCCGCTGGGACCCGCCGTACAAGGCCCCGCGTCCGCCGATGCCACCGCGGCCCAGCCGGCCGTGCAGCCTGCTGTCGGCGACCAGGGTAAGCATGCCAAGTCCGACGGCAAGTCGGTCGAGCATGCCGTGAGCAAGATGCCCAAGCATCTGCAAAGCAAACGTACATCGCGCGATATCCGGCTGGCGAACCATCAGCCGGCGCCCCCCCCCGGTCCCAACGCTCGCGACATCGACCAGATGGGGCGCATGGCGCAACCGAACGAGGAAGAGCAGGAGCCGGTGATCCGCAATCGCCAGACCGATATCACGGCGACTCCGGAAACTCGCGCCAAGCTCGACTCGCTGATTCGCACCATCGACGACGTCGAAGCGACCTTGAACATCTACCTGCGTCGTTCGCGCATCATCATCACTCGCGAGCCGATCTCGCGCGTCTCGATCGCCGATCCAGGCATCATCGAGTTCGTGCAGTACAGCCCGCGCGAAATTGAAGTCATCGGTCTCGAGACGGGCGAAACCTCGCTCACGATCTGGTTCGGCGAGCAGCAACAGCGTGAAATGGTCCGCTACCTGGTGCGCGTCGCTCCCGATCCCGGCGAGCAGACCGAACGCGAGATCGAATACGGCGAACTGCAGGATCGTGTCAACGAGTTCTTCCCGAACAGCTTCATCCAGTTGATTCCGATCGCGGACAAACTGATCGTTCGCGGTCAGGCTCGCGATCCGGAAGAAGCCACTCAGATCATGTCCGTGATCCGCGGCGAAGCGGTCAATCAAACCGGTCAGCTCGTCGGGCCTGGTGGCTATGGTGGTGGTATCAATCCCTGGGGCGGCGGCGGCTGGGGTGGCTTCGGCGGCGGTCTGCTCAATCAGGGTCCGGCGGCTCGGCTCTATCCCGATGCCAGCGACACCACGGCGAGCAACATCATCAGCCTGCTCGAGGTGCCCGGCGAAATCCAGGTCATGCTCAAGGTGCGTATCGCGGAGCTCAAGCGGAGTGCGTCGCGAACGCTCGGCACGAACTGGAGTCTCACGAATCCGAACTTCCGGCTGAGCAACAACAGCGGAGGCGCGGGCGCCAATATCGGCTTGACCATTCTGGGCACGACGACGGTCAACCTCGCCCTGCGAGCTATCGAAACGAACGGCTACGGCAAGATTCTGGCCGAGCCGAACCTGGTGGTCTTGAACGGCAACACCGCGAGCTTCATCTCGGGTGGTGAATTCGCCGTGCCGACGGCGGTCGGCGTCGGTGGTATCGGTGCCGTGGCCACGGCGTTCCGCGGCTTCGGCACGCAGTTGAGCTTCACGCCGATGGTGATCGACAAGGACCGCGTGCGTATGAACGTCATCCCGACCTTCAGCACGCCCACGGTCGCCAACACGGTGAACGGTATTCCCGGTTTGGAAAGCCGTTCGGTACAGACGACGGTCGAAATGCGTGAAGGTCAGTGGCTGGCGATCGCCGGTTTGATCGCCGACGATCAAAGCGGCAGCATCACGGGTGTGCCGATCTTGCGAAACATCCCGATCGTGAAGCTGCTCTTCAGCGACAAGGGGACGAGCCGTCAGGAGACGGAGCTCTTGGTGCTGGTCAGCCCCGAGTGGGTCCACCCGCTCGAACCGGAAGAGAAGCCCGCCTTGATCCCCGGCATGGACATTACCGAGCCGGACGATTGGGACTTCTATATCCGAGGCCGCATCGAAGGGCGTCCACACTGCTATCACCGCAGCACGGTCTGGTACACGTGGCAACACCTGGTGAAGGATGCCCGTTGGAACCGGGATTATCACACGAGCGAAGGACACTATATCAACGGAACGCACGGATTTTCCGAATAGAGATTAATAGGACGAGCGTGCGTCGCGGGGGCCGACCCAGGTCCCATACCAGTAGGGGGGATGGATCGAGATGAGTTGCTCTAGGAATTGGAGATTGACGATCGCGGCCGCCTTACTGGCCGTGCTCCACATCGCCTCGGGGTGCTGCTCTGTATGCGGCCACGCCGGAGGAGGATGTGGCTGCGGCGGATGCAAGATTCAGCGCTGCTCGGGGGGGGGCTGTGGCCTGGCAGGCTGTGGCGGCTGTGGCTTAGGGGGGAACTACAACCCCTATGCCGTTCCGCCACCGCCACCGATGCTCGGCTACGTGGCCGATCCCTGGTGGCGCATCCAAGAGTCGCATGGCGAGGCCGCCAATGACTTCGTGGTCTACGAGCACGAATTCACGCAGGACAAAGTTCGCTTGAACACCGCAGGCATGGATCACTTGACCCAGATCGCGGTCCGCCTGAACAACGGGGCCAACTACCCCGTTGTGGTCGAGCGAAACATGAGCAGCGTCAAGGAAGGAACCGAGTTCGAATACCCGGTGAATCCGAATCCCAAGCTCGACGCCGAACGACGCGAATTGATCGTGATGGCGCTGGCCGAGATGGGGGTTACCGATGCCGAACGCCGCGTGATCGTGGCGGGCGACCTGGCCGAAGGTCTGGAAGACTTCCAGGCCGAGCGCGTCTTCCAGCAGTTCGGCTACCAGGGCTATGGCGGCTTTGGCGGCGGCTGGGGCGGTCTTGGCCAAGGCGGCCTGGGCGGCTTCGGCGGCTTCGGCGGCTTTGGCGGTATGGGCGGCGGTTTCTTCTAAACGAGTTGAAACAAGACCAGACTCATGGATGGGACTGGTCGAACAAGCACGGGCGGCCGACGTTTCACGCCGCGAGCCGACGATCCTGCCTCGCGCAGCATCCGAAAACTCGCCGCCGAAACGCCGGCCGCTTGGGCCGTTGGGGACAGGTCCACGTTACCCAGGGATGGGAAGCTCATGCTACGTCATACAGCGCGGCTCTCGGCCTTCGCACTTCTGCTCTCCTCGCTGGGAGCGCTCACGGGCTGTTCGAGTCTTAAGCCCGCGAAGATTCCCTTCATCACCACCAACGGCGAGATCGATGCCCAGATCGCCATGGCGCGCATGGCCGAGCAAGGCAACGACAACGAGCGGGCCAGGCAGATCTACGACCAGGTGCTGAAAAAGCGTCCCAAGAACGCCATGGCCTACCATCGCTTGGCGGTCATGTCGGCCCGCGAAGAGCGACCGGAGAAGGCGGACGAATACTTTGCCAAAGCCCGCGAGTTGGCCCCGCAGGATCCTGAACTGCTTGCCGACATCGGCTATCAGCACTTCTTGCAGCGACGTCTGCCCGAGGCGGAAGAGGCGCTGCGTGCCGCGATCGAAGTCGATCCGAAGCATCAACGCTCGCTGAATAACCTGGGGCTGGTCATGGGACATCAGGCCCGCTTCGATGAAGCACTCACCTATTTCCGCCGCGGCGGCACGGATGCCGAATCGCACGCGAATCTGGCCTTCGTGCTCGCCTTCCATGGCCGGTTCGAAGAAGCGAAACGCAATTATTCACTCGCGCTATCGAAGAATCCGGGGCTGAAGGTTGCGGCCGAAGCCCTGGTCGAGCTGAACAAGGTGGTGCCCGACTATCGTCCCCCGATGCAGCCCGGCATGATCGCGGGTGCTCCGGGTGCGCCCATGCAGCCTGGTGCTGCGATGATGCCCGGTGCTGCGATGATGCCTGGCGCTGCGATGCCAGGCGCGCCTGGTATGCCGGCGATGGCCGCGATGCCCCCGGCGGGTATCGCCCCGGCCGGTGCGATGCAACCCTACGGGCCTGGTATGCCGAACGGAGCCATGCCGACGCAGCCGGTTCCATTCCATCAGCCGATGGGAACGCCCGGTGCGCCTGCCGGCGGATATCCGGCGACCCCGATTCCGACCACGAACGTGGGCCCTAGTGCATCCCCCGCGGCGGCCTTGATGCCCGCGGGACCGCCCGCCGAGTTGAGCCCCTATCCGACGACTTCCACGGCGCCGGAAATGCTTCCGCTCTCGACACCGGCCGGTTCGAACGTTCCGGCCAACATGACGGCTCTGCCGCCAGTCGGCGCTGGCTAAGCGTCGCGGCTCGCGATCGAATAATCGCTTCTTAACGCGTGCCAGAGGTAGAGGAGAATTCCTCGGCTGGCACGCGTTTTTTTATGGCGCCGAGACGATGTCTGGCCGCGCCGGCAACCACCGCTCGACGGCGCCTCGCTCGGCGTCTATCATGCGGGACGCCCGCCGTGTAAGTCATGCCATGATTCGGCCTCGCGCCGTCCTTCCAGGAGTAGGGGGATTTTTCGATGCAAGGTGACGACCTGACCGAAATCTACGCGACGACCGATCCCGCTCTGGCGCAGATCATCAAGATCGCGCTGGCCGAAGAAGGGATTGCATGCGAGCTCGAGGGGGAGCACCAGGCAGGTCTGACCGGCATCTTCGACATTCGCATCTTCGTACGCGCTGCCGACGCCGATCGTGCGCGCGAAATCATCGAGCAGCACCAGCACCACGCTTGAGTTGGGCGCGCGAGCTCTCTCGCCCTTCGTTCCCCCCACATTTCGAATAGAGCGGTTTTTGGTGCTCAAAAACCTGTTCTTTGCATCACAGAAAGTAGCAATGCTGCCGATCCTTATAGGGGGGATGCACGCGATGTAGCGCGCAACGCATGACACCACGCCTGTTTGTCAGTTGCAGCCATGTCGATCTTACGTGCGCTGAGTGCCGTTCTTGCTGCTGTCGCCGGGTCGGCCACTGTCGAGGTTCTAGCCGAGCAAGGGGCTTATCCCACACGCGCGGCGATCTTGTCGAACGCGAGCGCCAGCGTCAGCACGTCGGAGCCAGTCACGCCCCTCTCCGCGCTCGACTCGGCAAGCTCGACGGCAACTCAGGGGCCGGGGGACGTGCGTCCCCTCGGACATCGTGAGCCATGCGGCTGTGGAAAGCAGGGGTGCGAGCATTGCGGCGGCCGTTGCTTCGACCGGTGTGGTGGATCGCCCAAGAGTCTTTTTCGCTGGAGCTATGGTGGCGAAGAGGAAGGGGGGCCCGCGCCGCTGGACGAACCGCTCATCAGCGATCGACCTGACTTTACGGAAGCATCGACCACGGTCGGGCGTGGCGTCGTGCAACTCGAAGCGGGCTACACCTACTTCTTTGATCGCGCGGGAGAGGATCTCACCATCGATCAATCGTATCCAGAAACGCTGCTCCGTGTCGGGATGCTGGCCGAGTGGTTCGAGTTCCGCATCGCCTACAATCACGGTTCCAATGCCGCGCGAGATTCGGGCTTCTTCGACTCGGCAACCGGCGCGCAAGACCTCTACGTCGGCGCCAAAATCGCCCTGACGTTGCAACAGGGAATCTTGCCCGAAATGGCGATTGTGCCCCAGATGTTTCTGCCGACCGGCGCGGACGATTTCACCGCCGATCGCGTTTGTCCGGGATTGAACTGGCTTTACGGGTGGGAGATCAACGACTTCTTATCATGCGGGGGCAGCACGCAGGTGAACAAGTCGGTCGACGACGCAGACGACCGCTCGTACACGCTCTTCGCGCAGTCCTTCACGATAGGCTACCGCCTCACCGATCGTTGGGGAGCCTATACCGAGTACTTCGGGCTCTTTCCGACCGGCGCCACGAGTGTCTTGCCAGAGAACTACTTCGACGGTGGCTTCACCTTTTCGGTCACCAATAATCTGCAGCTCGATATCCGGGCCGGTGTTGGCTTGAACGAAGCGGCCTACGATTACTTCCTCGGTTCTGGGTTCGTTATTCGCTTGTAAGGGAGGCCCCGTCAGGCCGGTTGGAACCGGTCGTTTGGGATTTCACTTCGCGCGGTGGCTGATACACTTGGTCGCGTACGCGTGCGGCCTGGGTGTTGCCGTGCGACCCCCTTTTCTCCCGATTGCCGGCCGCCTCCGAAATGAACGTCTTGGACGAACTCCGCTCGCGCTTTGCGGTCGCGTTGCGCGACTATGCACCCGAGCCTGCCGAACTGTTGGACATGATTCGCCCGGCGCAGGACGCCAGGTTCGGCGACTACCAGGCGAATTTCGCCATGCCGCTGGGCAAACGTCTCTCGCGCCCTCCGCGCGATGTCGCCGCCGAGATCGTGGCTCGCGTGGCGCTCGACGATCTGTGCGAAACGCCGGAGATCGCCGGGCCGGGGTTCATCAACCTGCGTCTGCGCGAGGCCTGGCTCAGTCGGACCCTGTCCGAGGCGTTGGCCGATCATCGCCTGGGGGTGCCCGAGGCATCCCCCCGTCGCACGTACATCGTCGACTTCTCGGCGCCGAACGTCGCCAAGCCAATGCATGTGGGGCACATCCGCTCGACGGTGATCGGCGACTCGCTCTGCCGGCTGCTGGCCTTCCTGGGCCACCATACGGTCGGCGATAACCATATCGGCGATTGGGGCACACAGTTCGGCATGATCCTGTATGGCTATCGCCATTTTTGCGATGAGCAGGCCTACCGGCAGAGCCCCGTCGCCGAGCTCGCGCGACTCTATCGCCTGGTGAGCCAGTTGGTCGACTACTGGGAGTTGAAGAAGTCGCTGCCAGACAAGCAAAGTCAGTTCGCGGCGCTCGAGCGTGAAGTCGCCGCGGCCAAGACGAAGGGGGTGCCCGAGGATAAGAAGGTGGCCAAGGAGCAGGCCTCGGAGTTGCGTCGTGTCGAGGCTCGGCTCTCCGAACGGCGCGGCGAGCTCGCCGAGCAGGGGGCCAAGATCGCGGCCGTCGAGAACGATCCCCCGCGCGCGGAGCTGGCAGTGGCCCATCCCGAGATCGGCGCCGCCGTACTGGCCGAAACGGCGAAGCTGCACGCCGGCGATGCCGAGAATCGGCGTCTGTGGCGCGAGTTCCTGCCCGCCTGCCTCGAAGACATCGACGTCATCTATCGGCGTCTGGGGGTCCGCTTCGACGAGACGTTGGGCGAAAGCTTCTACCACGATCGACTCGCGCAGGTGGCCGAGGATCTGGAAAAGCGCGGTCTGGCCCGTGAAAGCGACGGCGCGCTGTGCGTCTTTCTCGCAGGGCACGCCACCCCCTTTATCGTGCGCAAGCAGGATGGCGCCTTCCTCTATGCCACGACCGATCTGGCGACGATCCAGTACCGGATGGAACGCTGGTCTCCCGACGCCATTTTGTACGTTGTCGATCATCGCCAGGGATTGCACTTCGAGCAGCTCTTTGCCACGGCACGCCAGTGGGGCTACGAGCAGGTCGAGTTGCAGCACATCAGCTTCGGCACGGTGCTGGGCGAAGATGGCCGGCCTTTCAAGACGCGTGCCGGCGATACGGTCGGTCTGTCGGGGTTGCTCGATGAGGCGGTATCGCGAGCCCTGCGCATTGTCTCGGAGAACGACGACGCGAAGCCGGGGGGGGGCGAGCTCTCCGACGAGGAGCGGCAGCACGTCGCGGACATCGTCGGCATCGGCGCCCTCAAGTATGCCGATCTTTCGCAAAACCGCACGAGCGACTACGTCTTCAGTTACGACAAAATGCTAGCCATGAACGGCAATACGGCCACCTATCTGCAGTACGCTTACGCGCGCGTACGGAGCATCTTCGCCAAAGGAGAGATCGAAGAGGCGGCCCTCCTGGCCAGCGGCACGCCGGTAGCGCTCGCGCATCCGGCCGAGCGGGCCTTGGCGATCGAGCTGTTACGCTTTCCCGAGGCACTCGCCCAGGCGGCCGCCGACCTGCGTCCCAACCAGATCACCTCCTACCTGTTCGAGCTGGCGAACCGTTACTCGTCGTTTTTCGACCAGTGCCCGGTGCTCAAGGCCGAGACCGAGGCCCTGCGTCAAAGCCGCTTGAAGCTGTGTGCCCTGACGGCGCGCACCCTCAAGCAGGGACTGCACCTGCTGGGGATCGGCACGGTCGAGAAGATGTAGCACGGCGACGACTTGTCCGTGCTACGAGACGCGGGCCAGCTCTTCGAAGCGGCCGAAGATCATTCGGCCGGCGCTCGTTTGCAGCACGCTGGTGACGGTGATGCGGGTCTGCTTGTTCAAGTGCTCGCGTCCCCCTTCGACCACGACCATGGTGCCGTCGTCGAGATAGCCCACGCCCTGGCCCGCTTCTTCGCCCGGCTTGACGATACGGACGTCGAGATGCTCGCCCGGCAGAAAGACCGGCTTCAAGGCGTTGGCCAGATCGTTCAAGTTGACGACGCTGACACCGTGTAGCCGGGCGACCTTATTCAGGTTGTAATCGTTGGTCACCAGCTTGCCGTCGAGGTGCTTAGCCAGCGTGACCAGCTTGAGATCGACCGGCTGCCCGGCGAACTCGGGCAACTCGCGCTCGTGAATCTGCAGATCGACCGCCTCATTGGCGCGCAAGCGGTTCAGGATATCGAGACCGCGCCGGCCGCGGCTGCGTCGCAAGCGATCGGAACTATCGGCGATACCCTGCAACTCGGCCAGCACGAAGCGTGGCATGATGAGTTGCGTGTCGAAAATGTGCGTCTCTACCACGTCGGCGATGCGGCCATCGATGATGACGCTCGTGTCGAGGATCAAAGGTTTGAGCCCTTTGACCTCCTTCGAGAACTCGACGTAGGGAATGATGAAGCGGAAATCATTCTTGGTCTGTAGCAGCATGCTGATGCAGATGTAACACAGGACGAGGCCTGTTACCCACAGCACGGCATCGCGCGCCGGTCCCTTGAGTGGAATCGGTGTCAACGCCCAACTGGCGCCATAGGTCATCGCCAGCCCGACGATCAGCCCGAAATAGACGGCCGACACCGTTTCGAGCTGCTTGCGGCGCACCGCGATATCCAGCGCGATGACCGACAACGCCGCCCCGATCACGCCGCAGAACAGCATCCAAGGCTGATCTTCCGCCACTTGACGCGCTTGCACGAGATACACGGCCATGCCAATGGCCACGCCCACGAAGACCAGACGCAGAATGACAAGTGCCATGGTGGCGAGGGAACAGTGCGCGGGTGATGCGAGATGAACAGGCGGGGGCCGGCACGTTGGCGTGCTCGACCTGCCCATTCTACCAGCCACGACTCGCCATGCCAGCGGGCAGGAAAAGCTGGCGTCAACCGGCCCTCGTTCGCGGCGAAACGACGCGCAATTCGCCCTTCGAGGTGGTCGAGCGAGAGCCGCCGCCGGCGGCCGTGCCACACAGGCGGGCATATTGCTGCTGCGTAAAACGGTCGGTCATGCCTGCTAGATAGTCTCCCACGGCCCGATCCAGACCATCGGTCGCGATGCGAGCGCGGAAGCTCTCGGGCATCTGTTCGGGCGCGCCCCGCAGCACGGCGAACATCTCGCGGAGCGAGGATTGCGCCCGGCCGCGCATCACCAGCACCTGCGGATGGCGGTAGACACGCTCGTGCAGAAATCGCTCGACGGCGGCTTTCTCGGCGGCAATCTTGGGGCTGGCGGCGATCAGGGGCTCGCGTTGCCGCAGCACCCAGTCCCGCGTGCGTTCCCCCTCGGCCAGGCGTTCTTCGGTCCGGGCGATCAGGTCATCGAGTTGCCAATCGACCAGCTCGACCAGTACCGCCCGCTTCAATTCGATCTCGGACAGATTGGCATAGCGTGTTCGCACGTGTCTCGCCGCGGTGCGCCACAGCGGTACTTCGAGCATCTCTTCGAGCGTGACGAAGCCGAGCTTCATGGCATCGTCGGCGTCGTGCGTGTCGTAGGCCACGCTATCGGCCGCCTCGACCACCTGGGCTTCGAGCGAGATGCCCTGTGCCGCGCAGTCGTGATCGATCCGCGTATGCTGCCCGTCGAGTACCTCGCGCGAAAGGTTGAGTCCTTCAAACTTCGGATTGCACGCTTCGAGCACTTCGAGAATCCGCAGCGCGTGGCGGTTGTGGCAGAAGCCCCCCGCCCCGTGCAGACATTCGTCGAGGGCGTCTTCGCCGGCATGCCCGAAGGGTGGGTGTCCCAGATCGTGGGCCAGCGCGAGCGCTTCGATCAGATCTTCGTTCAGACGCAAGGCGCGCCCCAGTCGCCGGGCGACCGCCACCACCTCCAGCGTGTGAGTCAGCCGGGTACGGTGGTAGTCTCCCATCTCGCCCGTGAAGACCTGCGTCTTCGCGCTCAAACGCCGAAACGCCGCCGAGTGAATGATGCGATCGCGATCGATCTCGTACGGTCCGCGGCGATGCGGTGGATCTTCGGCATGCCGGCGACCTGCCGTGGAGATGCTCGGCGTCGCGTAGGGGGCCAACAGCGCGGACTCGCGCTGGGCGATCGACTGGGGGACGGCGGGTGATCGGTGTTCGTGGCTCATGGACCGTGCGCTACTGGGCGATGCCGCGAAGGGCATCGGTCAACAGCGACCATAACGCGTCGAGCGATTGAGGGATCACGTTCACTCCGGCCAGTACCGGCATGAAATTCGTATCGCCATTCCAGCGGGGCACGATGTGCCAGTGCAAATGGCCAGGCAACCCCGCCCCCGCCATGCGGCCAAGATTCAAGCCGACGTTGAACCCGTCGGGGTTCATCGTGCGGCGCAGGATCTCGATCAGGCGGGCGGTGGTTTCCATGATCTCAAGGTGATCGGCGGCCTCGAGCGCGCCAAGCTCGGCGCGGTGCGATTTGGGGGCCACCAGCAGGTGGCCATTATTGTAGGGAAAACGGTTCAGGATCGTGAGGCAACGCTCGCCGCGATGCACCACCAGGTTTTCGCGGTCGGCCGTATCGACGACGTCGCGGCAGATGAAGCATTCGGGATCGGCCCCCGGCAAAAACGACAGGGGCGCGCGCTCGGGCGCCGCCGCATCGCGGTCCTGTTTGATGTAGCTCAGCCGCCAAGGGGCCCAGAGTTGCTCGAAGCTCAAGGACAGTTCTCCATACGCCCGCCGCCGGGGTTCCAAATTCCGGAGGCAGGGCAGAATAGGCCGGGGCGGAAGTCTATCGACGGTGCCATAGCCAGACAAGTCGAGTCGCCGCGTGGCCATGCTCACGGGTGCCACGTGCTAGCATGCCAGCGAGTTGGCCTCGGCGCACGACAAGCCCACTCCGATTCTACGCTACGGCGACGCGGCGCACCGCCTCGAGCAGGGCCGCCAAGGCCGCGGGATCGCTCATCGTGTGCCGCGCGCCGACCTCGAGCAACGAGTCGGCCGGCAATTGCCAGCGCGCCGCCAGCTCCCGGCTGTCGGCGAGCGGGATCAGTTCGTCGTGGGGCGAGTGCAGGATGACCGTCACCGGCCCGGCGACCGGGTCGACCCCCAAACGGCGCCACGCGGGGGCGATCACCACGCGCGGCGTGCTGCTCGTATCGAGTGCGAGCGCCACGGCGCCGCCACGACTGGAGCCCACCACCACGTCGAAACGTTGGGAGGCGAAGCTCCGCCGGGCGATCTCGATCGATGCGGCGAGATCGTCGTCGACAAGCTGTGGCGCCACGACCTCGAGACCCTGGCCCCGCAGCCACGTCGGCTTGTAACCTTCGGGACCGGAACCCAGCCCGTGTAGATAAAGAATCTTCATGGCGCGAGGGTCGCCGGCAGCCCGGGCACCCGATGTTAGTAATTGTCCTGGGGAGTATGCCTCGAATCGAGCGGATTCTTGCCCGGCGTCCCCGCCACCGCGCTCTGATTCGAAGGCAACGTGTCGGAGACGACGCAGCGCAGACCGAGTGCATCGTCGCGGGTCGTCGTGTAGGCCCCGCGACGCGTCGTGCTCAGCACGCGCTTGGCCGGATCTTTCCAGCTTCCGCCTCGCAGCGTGCGTCGCTTGATGTCGCCTCGCACGTTCCAGACCGAGCCGTCGGCCGGGATGTCGCGTAGCGTATCGTGCCAGCGGTCGGCGCACCATTCCCAAAGGTAACCGTGCATGTCGTAAAGCCCCCAGGCGTTGGGCTTCTTCTCGCCCACTTGCGGATCGTTTCCGGCGGCGTTGCTTTCGTACCAGGCGTAGTCGTCGAGTTGCTCGACGTCGTCGCCAAAGCTGTAGAGCGAGATCGTGCCGGCCCGGGCGCAGTATTCCCATTCGGTCTCGGACGGCAGACGTACCACTTCGGTAGCGGAGATGAGATCGACCTCGCGCAGCGCCAGCGTCAGTCGGTGGCAGAATTCGACGCAGTCGTTGAACGACACGTTGTCGACCGAGTTGCGAGGGCCTTTCCAGCGGCTGGGATTGCCCCCCATGATCAGTTCCCACAACTCTTGCGTGACTTCGTATTTCGAGATGGAGAACTTGTGCTTGATGTACGCCTGCTGCAGCGGGCGTTCGGTCGGCTCGTCGGCATTTCGGCCTAGCGTAAAACGAGCCGGGAAGGGACCTTCGCCCGGGCGGATGTAGATCAATTCGTCGCGAAACTGCCGCAGGAGTTCGAGAGCGGGGCGTGGGGCAGGGGAGACAGGATCGGCCACAACCACGGCCAGCGCAAGCGCGAGGGCATACATGCCTGAAATACTCCTTGCACGAGAAAGGAGACGACGGCAAACCGATGAGCGATACCAGGGGGCCGGCGCGCAACCACAAACGTGGGACGCCTATCTGCCAGCGCTCGCCTCAGCGCAGGCGGATACGAGGACCTCGATCGAATGCGTCTCTGTTGCCGTCGGTGCCCGCCGCCGTGCGGGAACAGACCGCGTCCGTGAAAAGAAGTCGAAAAGAGCTTTGGCAAGTGCCCGCTTGCCCGAAATGAGGTCGGCGATGTGCCTCGGCCTTGCCGATCGCCAACCTGCCCGATTGAAGCAATCGCCGTTCGTAGAGTCAAATAAATTCGGTACTTAGCGCCCCGGTTGTCGGATAGGCGACGGGCGAGCGGGTCGGTAGGGACCCAGCCCAAGGAGCGGCCACGAACTACGAATGGCCGCGCGGCGGGCCGATACGTATAATGAGGAGTCGAACGAGCACGGCCGAGGCTGGGGAAGTCCCGTCGCGGCGGATCTCACCGGGGGCGAACTGGGTTCGACCGGGTAGGTTGACGTGTTAGTGGCGTGCCGTGGTTGGTCAGCAGGCCACGCAAAAAGCCGACCAATTATCTTCAATTGCCGAAGATACCTTTGCTTTGGCCGCCTAGAGATAGGTGACCCCGACTGCGAGCCTTCGCCGGAGAGGTTCAAAAGTTGGTCAACAATTCCGGATCGTCCCGAGTCACTGTTGGGCACGCTCGGGGTTAAAAAAGTTCCCGACTAGCGGAGCCGGCACCCTGTCGCCTGGGGACCGCGCCGCGAAGGATCAAATAAGTCGACTACGCACGTAGAAGCTGGCACCGAAATGCCACGGGACGCGGGTTCGATTCCCGCCGCCTCCATTTTGTCATGCTCTGACATAGAGCGACGATCAGCGTCAAAACCCTTGCAGCCGCAAGGGTTTCGGCGTTTAGGGTCCGCCGGATCGCTGACAGCCGAAGACACCGAATGCCCCTCAGCGCTGCAAAAACTGCAGCGCATATGCAGCGCGGCTTGATCGTCCTGCGCTGCATCGGTCGCGGGTTCGGCCCGCTTCGGCGAGGGCAAATTTGCCAATGCCTTGGCCTGATCCCCCAGGCCAATGTGGGTGTACTTCATGGTCATCTTCACGTCGGAATGCCGGGCCAGTTCCTTGGCCTGCGGCAGCGTCGCGCCGTTGCGGAGCAACTCAGTGATGTGGGTATGCCGCCCGGCGGCATGGAAGTCGGCAATGCCGTCCTCGTTCTCGTAGGCGATGCCGACGCGCTCCAGGTCCCTGCGGACCATGAACCAGGTCTTCTTGCGATCGAGGTTCGGAAAGAGCTTGTCGGTCGGCTTCAAGCCCTTGATCCACTCGCGCAGCATCGCGACCAACTCCGCATGCAGGGGGAGCACGTCCTTGCGGCGGTGCTTTGAGCAGGCAGCCTCGACCGTCACCGTTGGCTGCTCGGCATCGAGCGAGAAACTTCGCGGTGACAGGCTCGCCAACTCCTTCCTGCGAAGGCCCGTCATGTAGGACATCAGGTAGATGCGAGCCCGCATTTCCCCGCTAAACCCCTGAATTCGCTTGTGGCTGCTGCGAGCCGAGTCCACAAGCCTGGCGACCTCGTCGGCCGTCAACGCCCGCCGGGCATGCCGGACATCGACTTCCGTGTTGAGCCGCTCCAGGCCCAGAATCGGATTGGCGATCAATCGCTTGGTGACCACGCACCAGTTGCAGAAGGCATCCATCGCCTGGAGGTAATGGTTGTAGGTCCGGTGCCCCAGATCCTCCTCCTTGCGGAGGCGGCGCAGACAGACCTGCACCGGTTCGCTTTCGATATCGGCCAGGGTCTTGAAGCCGCACCCGTCGACGATCCGGCGCACGCGCGTCATGGTGAGCCGGACATGCTTGCCGGTGTTGTCTTCGAGGCTCTCCTGGAAGGCATCCAGGTGAGCCTTGATCGGTACGGCTTTCTGCTGGGCAAACCGATCCTGCTGCGGATCGATCAGGCCGGTCGAACGGAGGCGAGCCTCCGTTTCGAGCTTGGCCGCCAGTTCCTCAGTCAAACCCTTGTCGGTAAACCCGATTTTCGTGCGGCGTTTGCCGCGATGATCAAAATACTGGACGACGTAGGGCTCGTTGCGCCCTTTGCCCCGTTTGAAGATCGATGCCATTGGTTATCTCCTCCGCCGATCATTGTTAACCGCAATTGACGATGGGCAACCGGCCGCGATCCAATCAATGACTGTCTCGCGGTTCCATCGCACGGTCCCACCGATGCGGACCGGCGCGGGGACCAGCCCCGCCGAACGCAACCGCCAGAGCGTTCGAGTCGATATCTGCATCATCTCGGCGAACTCTTCCGCCGTGAGCAGCAAAGGCCCCGATGGGCTCGCCGGAGCTACCAGTTCAGTCGATGACATGAAATCCTCCTTTCCGGCCCGGAACCAGGGCAATGAGTACAGGTCTAGAACGTTCTCGGGGTCAATGGCTGCCCTTGAGCCAGTCGCATAGCCACTGCCATGCATCCATGGATTTACTGGCGATCAAACCGGGATGGCGGGCGTGAAACTCTCCCACGCGGAAGCAGGCCCAGCACGAGACAAAGAACATCAAGCTCGACAACGACATGGCCAGCATCTCCCTTGAGTCAGGAATTCGGCTGTCATCAAAGACATCCGTCCTCCATTAGCGATCTACTCGCGTTCCATCTCCTGCTGCTTGGCAGGTTCCATCTCGTCGGAGCGATCCTTCGCTTCCTGCACGCGGTCAGCGACTGAAGGGTACTGATCCTTCTCTTCATCCATGTCCTTGGCGTCCCGTCCGTCACCTCGTCGATCCGCCGCCACTTCACCAGGTGTTCGCGTGCCATACAGTCCGTATTCTGTCTGTTGCGCCACGTTGGACTCGGGATAGAGCATGGCTCGCACTTCGCGCAGGCCTTGCCGCATCCACGCGCTAAAAGTTCCCTCACCGATCTTGGGGCCACTTGCTGCCATTGCGTTCTCCTTTCAGAAGCTGAAGCCACTTAAATCAAAACCGACTCTGCATCTTGCGCATGCGCTCCATGCGTTGACGTTGGTCGTTCATCGCATCACGCATGTCCCAATCCATTGCTTCATCGATGCCGGCCTCCAGGCGAGTTTTGATGACCAGGCATATCGCGGCGAACACCAGGTAGCAGCCGAGTGCCGCATTGAGATTGATGAAGAAGATGCCAAAGAGGATCACCACGAGCGGTTCATGGAACTGCTTGATCGTGATCTCTCGCTCCGGGGAGCGAAGCCGAAACAGCCGGGGTTCGCCGGTGTAGCGGGAGTGGATGTCCAGATTGCGTTTGCCGCGAAACAGGATGCCCAACCGGGCAACCATCAGCATGAAAAAATAAATCCACCAGAAGAGGATCAGCGGTCGGACGTTTTGCCCCTGGAAGAACATCCCAAAGACGGGGATAAGGAACAGGGCAGCCGCCGCCTGGTAGTTCAGGTAGCGAGCGCCGAACTTACGGTGTAACAACACCTCCACGGTCACGCTGCCTGTTTGCGCTATGAATGCGATCCAGGACAGCCCGGTCCTGGCCTTGTCCGCCATACTCATCGGTGGTTCGTTGTTGAACATGATGCCGCTCCTCTACAAATGCTGCCGCTGCTTTTGGGTTTGCGATTACGTCCGGCTCTGCTGGAATGTCACCAGCCGCCAGTTGCGGCCGGTGTCGCTGAAAATCCGGCCGCTCCGAAAGACGATGGCTTCAATCACCCGGCCGTTTCTCTGGCCACCGGTGCGAAGTGATGAGAAGACGCTGGGAGGCACCTCGTGGTAGTAGGTCTCCGAAAAGCCGCCGCTTGCCTGCGAACTCCCCATGCCGAGTACCAGTGATGTCCAATCGTCCGGCGCATGGCCGCTGTTGGTGTTCATGAGCAACTGCTTGGTCTGCCCAATGAGCTGCGAGGCATAGTTGTTCGTAGTCGGGTCCGAATTGGCGTGGAAGACCTTGAGGTTCAGGTTGCCAAATAGCGAGTCGCACTCCGCCTGTCCCTTCTGCTGGCCACCGAGGGCCGCCACGATGTTGGGGACGTTCTGCGACAGGTAGACGCTGGCCACTCGGGCCGAGCGGCAGGTGCTCTGGAAAAGCCGGTCGTATGATGTAACAAATTCCTGAAACTCATCCGCGAAGAAGAAGACCGGACGCGGACTCTTCCGGACATTGCGGCGTTGGATTCCAAGCTGAAAGCTGTGCCGAAGGATGCCCTGGACAAGTCGGCCCAGCGGGCCGTATTCGACGACCGGCAATCCGGCGAAGATGACATGGCCCTGTTCCATCGCCTCGGGCGTAATGTTCGTCTCCGTGCAGAGCAGCTCGCGGCCGATTCCACGGTTGAGCATGTCCACCATCGAGGTGACGGTGGAGACGACGATGCTGCGTGTCTTGTCGCTTAGCCGCGCGAAGTCATCGAAGAAGTAGGTCACGGCCAGGTTAAAATCGCGCTTTTGCCTGGGCGTAGTAGCCTTCTGCTCCGCTTCGAGGATGCAGCGGTAACAAAAAGACCGCTCTTGCCAGGACGTTTTCGCGATCTCGTCGACGGACGTCGGCGCGGTAATGATGAACTCGTACAGGTCGGGAATGCTGACCTTGCCACGAGCGAGGATGAGGACATCGACCGTGTTGCGGCAAATCTGTCGCTTGGTTAGTTCCCAGTACTGCCCCTCTTCCCGAGCAGCGCCCGCATTGCCGCTGATTTGCTCAGCGATTTCAAGTGCCGTGGAAAGTAGGCTGACAATATTCTCCGTGATCCCGGCCCCGCACCCGCCTCGTTCCAACTCGTAATTGAGGAAGTTGAATTTCCACGGCCGGTCGGGACTGAACTCGATGAGATCGCGCCGGCGGCCCGCCTTGCGGGCGTAGCTTTGCCATCGCTCCAGCTCATCTCCTTTGAATACGCTGACGAAACCGCCGTACCCCGCCCGCATCATGGCAAGGGCCACGGTTTCCGCGAGGCCCGTGGTTTTCCCGGAGCCGGTCGCGCCGAGCCCCAGGCAGCCCTCATAAGAGTCCCCAATGGTAAACGCGTCGGACTTCGACCAGGAAATGAGCGGCTTGTCGAACGGCCAGGCGTCGCGGCTCCACCCTCTTCGCCAGATGGAGTTTTTGCTTCCAAACAGTGTCAATCGCATGGCATCTTCTCCTTTCTGTTCGTCAAGCCTTGGACTGATCCCGAAGCGCCCGAACCAGCGTCCCAAGTTCCCAACCGTGGCTGCGCGCCTTGCGGCACTTGCCCAACAACTCCTCAAGCAGGGAGACGAGCGAATCCAGCGACAGGTCCGGGCCTGCGACCGTCAGCGCACGACCGTCGCCCAGAGAAAGCGAGGTCCGTGAGACGGAGCGCGATGGCTTTGCCACAGGCTGACTGGCGAGTTTGCGCTGCGCCGTCACCGCGTCACGAGTGAGGTTGCCCTGCTTCGCCGCTTCCACCATGGCCGACTGCCTGGCGGGATCGGAGACTCGCGCCAGTTCGTAGGCCGTACTGGCGGCGAGCTTCCCGGATTCGACCTCGCGTTGAACCTCCTCCGGCAACTCAAGCAGACTGAGAAGTCGCGTCACCGTGGCGTTGGACATACCCAGGCGCGAGGCCGCGCCTGAAGCATTGCATCTCGTCACTTCCATGAGCCGGGCGATCGCCCGCGCCTTGTCGAGCGCCGGAATATCGCTCCGCTGACAGTTGAGGACGAGCTGGCGTTGAAGAAGGTCGCCTTCATTCAGCTCACCCTCTTCGAGGTCAACCTCCAGCGATTCCCAGCCGAGCTTCCGCGCGGCCAGGAATCGCCGCATGCCATCGGTCAAGACGCACTTGCCATCCACCATTCGCCCCTTGGCCGGGACTTGCTGCCCCAGGAGGCTCATGGTCTGGGCGAGGCCCTCGATCTGGGCCTCGTCGAACTGCTTGCGGATGTTGCCGTCGCAGAGGATCTGCACGAGGGGAATCTTCACTTGGCACCCCCTTTCCTGACGGGGAGATGGCCGTTCGAGTGCAACAAGACATGGCCGACACGCGAAACGAACTCGGAACTTGATTGCTGTCTCTCCGGTCCACTGATGGAGACATCAATGACGGGCGACCTTCCGGCTCGCCGCCGTACTTGCCAGGCGGCCACGGCCGACCCAATTCCCACAATCAGGGCAATCAGGTCGTCCACCAGGCCAAACGGTCCCAGGATCACTTCCGGCACTACGTCTACTGGCGACAAGACGTACGCCGCGCAGCCACCGGCAAACAGCCAGCCCACAACCTGAAGCAGTACGTCACGCAACCGGCTCTGCGGAATCGCGACCAGAACCATCAATGCCAAGAGCAAGATGGTCCCACAGATGATGAAGATGCCAATGACCTGCATGATGCCCATGATTGAACCTCCAACGGTGAACTCGATTGACTGTTGAAACTCTCGTTGCCCGCCGATCTAGCGATTGCCATCTCCTCCGATCTTTCCGTAGAGAAGGAACGCCAGGATGCTCAGAAACGCTTTGACCAGGTATTCGCCCATGTTGGGACTCCTTTCAAAACAGCGACCAAAGAACTCAAGACCGTGATTTGGTGGATACCCGCCGATGCTTGGCCGGGCCTGGCGTGTCGTCGCGATGGAATTCGTTACCGCAGGAGAGACAGCGGGCGCGGAACTCCTTGACCGCGACGCGCACGTTCGTGCAACCACACGTCCACTTTTTCAGCTTGGAGTCGCCCCGTTCCTCCTGTAGCCCGCATCCAAAGTGCGTTGACAATCAACAAGGAGCAGCATGGCGTCAAATGGCGCAGAAATGTTCGTGCGAAAATATTTTTCGCAGATGGCGATGCGAGTCCCTGGAACCAGACCCGGAGAGGCACATTCGATTACCGCTTACGGCCGGCCTGGCGCGCCGCCGAAGACTCGATATCTCGGATCAACTGATTGGTCTTCTGCGGTCCGCTGCTGAGTCCGTACGCGACGTATTCCTCATTGAGGTACCGCATTTCCTCCATACGGTCGACATCCGGATGAGGATCAGGTTGCCCGGCCGCCGCCGCGAATGCCTTTTGGGCAAGGCGTCGCTCGGATTCCATCGCAGTGAAGGCATCGATCTGGCCTCTCGCCGAATATCCCTTCCTGGCAGGCCCGAAGATTCCCTTCTCCGTGAATAGTTGGGGCTGCCTTTGCCGGAGTTGACCAATCGTGATTTGATCGGTCGGAAAAGCGATCAGGTCGAGTTTGAGGATGTGCTTATCTTTGTCCGCTTCATCTGCCATACGTGCCACACTGATTGTTGATAATCAGTTGGCATGTCTTCCGATCACAGTCAAGCAGTTTCACCCGTTTGGCGGGACATGGCCAGCACACGCAAGTACTCGGACGCGCTTCGCCAGATTCGCTGACCATCCTTTGTCAATCTTCCTCTCGTCCTCTCGGCGTGATCAGTGAGTTTGAGGCCAAGCATGTCTCCTAGCCTCCCCACTCTATTGCTGAGTGTCCTGGCGGAAATGTCCAAGTCGATGCCAGCATCATTCTCCGGAAACTGCTTTTGCAAAGCACTCAGTATCGTCGGCCAAGAAGATGCGCTCGGTGCGGATTCTAGGAAGCTACCGACCAGCACGTACGTACGGATCGTCTCAAGGTCAATCCCGGCAAACTGTTCAAGAAGATCGGATTTCCCACCATCAAGTGACGATAGCAGACGATTTACCTTCGCCTTCTGTTCTCCTTCAACCCTTGGAAGCACCGATTGCAGGGATCGAGTAGCCTCACGACCAATCTTTCGAAGCGCATTCTCCGCCCACTCCGAAGCGATGCCATGCCGGTGAATCAGCGCGTTGATCAAAGAATCCAGAGCCATTGCCCCCGATGGGCCACAGGCTGAAATCGCGGCGATCAAAACTGCTGCATGATTGTCATCAACGGTCTCATCCAACAGCCTCGCCAGTATCGGCGCAGCGGCACTCGCTTGATCCTGTAAGTCGAAGACAACCATCACCCCGGCCTTCCGAACGACTTCGTCCGTATCCATGAGCGTCGCGCAAATGACGGCTTCGGTATGGTCGCGGGCGATCCAACTCAATGCGCTTACGACCGATGCAATCGTACGCATGTCCCCTTGCCGTACGATGTCTACCAGCGAGGGCACAGCTGATTGTCCCAAGGCGCTTAACGCCCCCACTAGTTCGTCCAATACTTTGGGGCTTGTTTCCACAGCGAGTCGCCCGATCATATTGGACATCGCCTCAACGGCGGATGGACCGAACGCGCGCAATCCGATGGCGGCAGCGCGCCGCAAGTCCTCGTTGTCGTCTGAGAGCAGCTCGATGAGCCGCCGAATCACCCCCGATGTCGCCGGTCCTACGAGTGCCAATCCTTCGGCAGAACCCTGCACGATTTGCCAATGCTCGGAATGCAATGCACGTTCAAGGATCTTGTTTCCTTTACCTGTCCCCCTCCTAATGCTTCCCAGCGTGAGTGCCGCATACCCTCGATCCAATGGCGAGAGAGACGTATTGCCAACCAGTTCAATCACTGCTGGTGCTGCGGAAAGTGCCGCCGGACCGATTTCTCCCAGAATTTGAAGAACGGGAATGGGACGTCCAAAGAGGTTCGTCCGCAGGGTCGCGACTAGCTGTTTCACGGCTTCCGCACGGCGAATACCAAGTCGAACGAACGCCGAAGCGGCAATCGCCGAATGGATTTCGTGATCTCCCACCAGGGCATTCGCCAATACCGACATCGCGGTTTGATTGCCTTCACCGGTTCCCACCAGGGCGGCAGCCACAAATACCCGAACATCGTCCGGGCCGTCGGCAAGCGTCCTCGTCAGACTCTCGACCATCGACTGCGGCGCGTGGCCATGTTGCAGCACCGTACATGTCCAGAGTCGAAGATCGGCATCCGACGTCGACATTGACGTTTCGAGGAAGTCTCGACAACGCGACATGGCTTCTTGGGAAACCCATCCAGCCTTCAGCTCTCCCAGTCGAAGCAACATCCATGCAGTGAGTACCCGCTGAATCGGAGAAACACTCTCGAATGAGTCTTCAAGAGCGGGAATAATGTCTTTTCCGTACTTCGCGAGTTCGTGAGAATGGTCTCGCTCCGTTAGGGTGGTGAAATCCGTCGCTGATGCCAGATAGGTATGAACGGCCGCTTTGGCTCCTTCACTCATCGACGTGCCAGCCCCACCAGGAAAATGACCTCAACGCAATTCTCTCTCGACCTTCACCGACGGTCGTTCACCACCGATGTCTTATTTGGTGAGTGTAACGACTGTGGCGTTCCAAAGACATCTCGCCCCTGGTATCGATCACGGCAACCAACCCCAACCGAAAAGCACCACCGAACCCATTAGACCGAGATCCGCTCGACGATGTTCCGCGTGACGCGACGAGAACGGCGATCGTATAGCTTGGTCACACGGGAGTCGGAGTGACCCAACAGGTACTGCACGTCTTCAAGCGGGACACCCTGAAGGAGGAGGTCCGTCGCGGCGCATGCACGGAACGAATGCGGCGAAGCCGCCGTTGCGATTCCTGCCGCTTTCAACCGCCGCTTCACCATGCGGCAGATGTCAATCGCCGACATGGCGGAATCGGTGAGCCTCCCCGTTCTGCCATACCCTGAGCGGAACATGGGACCATCGGAAGGCGCGTCGCCCAGGGCCGCTATGGAGAGATACTCGCGCACAAACCCTTCCAGATTGGAACGCACTGGGATGAGGCGAGACTTGCCGCCCTTCTCGGCGAACCGGAAGGAGTGCTGGGTTCCGTCATGCACAAAGTCTTTGATCCGCAAGCGGGCCACCGCACCCGCCCGCGCGGCGGTATAGATCAGCACGGCAATGACGGCCCGGTCCCGATAGTCCACCGGCGTATTGAGTCGGATCGAGGCCAGAAGCATTCGGCATTGCTGGACCGTGATCTCGGGCGTCTTTCCTTCAAGTGCCGAGTATCGTGGAGCGCGGACGGACAAGGCCGGGTTCAGCACGATGACATGCCGCTGCACAAGGACATCCAGGAAGGAGCGGATTGCCGCCAGGTGCAGCTTTTTCGACGGCGTGCTCACCGGTAGCTCGTCGAGATAGTGCCCAACCATTCCAGGCGTGATCTTCACGAGTTCAACGTTGCACTTCTCGCACCAGGCGAGGAACGCGCGAACTGCGCGGAGATACGTCTTGCGGGTGTGGACATTCCTGATCTTGCCCAGGAAGAATTCTTCCCAGGCGAATGCTGCCGCTGCGCCGCAGTGAGACACGAGCTTCGGTATGTCGCTGACCGAAACGTTTCGCTCCTTCACAACCACTACCGACTTATCCTGAGCTTCCTGCATAACGCTTGCTTCAATCGATTGTCTCTGCATCGGCTGCCTTGGCGTCTTCAGTGGACACGCTGCACCTCACGCGAGGAATGCAGCAGCGACGCTACAATCACGGCTTCCGCCGAGACCTTATAGATGACGATATACGGAAGCCCGTGGATCACGAGTTCCCGACTGCCGGGCAAACGCCATGCACGGCCCGAGTCCGGGTAATTCTTCAGACGCTGAATAGCTGCGACGAGCCGATCGCGAACGACCCGAGCCGCAGCGGGGTTCTTCTTGCGAAGGTAGAGAAACTCTTCACGCAGTTCCTCGCGGAACGCCTCTGACAGGACAAGTTTCACGCGCCCCAACTCGCAACGTCACGCAGGAATTCTTCCTCAGTCAGGAACTTCCCTTCCTCTACTTCCTTCAAGGCGCGTTTCACCTCTTCGACTTGCCATTTCCGGTGTGCGATATATTCCTCGACCGCCTCATTGACCAAGTACGACCGGTCCCGGTCATAGCACTTGCCCAGCTCATCGAGCATGTCGACGCGATCCTTCGCCATGCGGAAGGTAACGTTGACCTTCTCCGTATTCTGTTTTGTCTTGTGCATATGGTGCCTCCTTGCATCCTCTCCTTTGACAGTAGCACGGCTCGCGTGGACGCGCAAGCGAATACAACATCATGCCGCGCAGGACTTCATGGCAAATAACTCCCTTTATCTGCCTGTCTTGTGAGTCCAAAAAAGCGATGGTCCCCGCCGTGACAAATTTGCCACGGTGTTGCAAGAATGACATGGGGCGACTTCTTCGGCCTGGACGGAGGTGGACCACACTACGTTCATTGCATGAAACAATTCTTTTGCGATCAGCGGAAGGTCGCGCTAGTCTCTCTGCTTCGATAATCCACCGTTCGCACCTGACTTGACACAACGAGCAACGCCATTCCAACTCAAAGACCATCCGACGGTGCAAGCGGTCGTGGCGCACTTCCGCAATCACGGTCTTGGCCTTAACGCCTACGCCTCGGCGGCAAGCAAGCAGCCCACGCTCACCTTGCAGCGTCCGGAAACGCTCATCCACAACATTGAGCAGGTGACCGCGCATTTTGCCAAGCATGGCCTGCGCCTTTCCGATTACATCAAAGCGGCGCTGAAGCAGCCGCAACTGTTCGGCCAGCGGCCGATCACGATCATTGCCAATGTTGAGACCGTCGTGACGCTCTTTACAGCTGAGGGGCTGGTCTACCGTGACTACCTGCGCGCCTGCCTTCGGCAACCGCAGCTCTTCTACCAACAGCCCGCGACAATCATAGGCAATGTCCAACAGATGGTAACGCGATTCGCCGAGGAAGGGCTACTGGCCCCCCACTACTTGAGTACGGCGCTTCGCCAACCGACTCTCTTCGTGCAAGCGCCCGGCACGCTTATCGGCAATCTGGAGACACTGGCCCGCCACTTTGCCGCTGACGGCCTATCGATCCCTCGGCTCCTTGCCGCAGCGCAGAAGAATCCTTCGCTCTTGTATCAGAGTCCGAAGACATTGATCGAGAATGTCGAGGCGGTGTTGCGACACTTTCCGATCATTCGGCGCGCCGACTACCTTTCAGCGGTCATGCGCCAGCCTTCGCTCTTTTCGACCCGGGCGGACACCATTGCCTCCCGCGTCGATGCAGTTGTCGCGTCGTTCGCATCCGATCGTCTGACGCACGCTCTGTATTTCAAAGCCATTTGGAAGCAGCCGCAACTCTTGACCCAGTCCGCCTCGACTGTCGTCCGACATATCCAGCTAATCATGACTCTTCATGAGGATGGGGTGTTCGCCCTTCCGTCACGCAGCCAGCCGCACGCTGCCGGCCATGCCGGGGACCGAGTTGCCGTGATCCGGTTTCTGATTACCTATCCCAAACTCATGTGCCTTCAGGATCAGAACCTGGAACTGCGCAGAATCTTCAAGGTTCTCACGGGGGCGAAGGCCGAACTTGGAATCATGACTCGATCGCGTCGCGATATTGAGATCGATCTCGTCCACTTTCTCTGTGACGGCTTGCGTCTGCCAAGACTTCACTCGATCGATGATCCCGCCACGGAGGATCGTGGTGTGATTGATGCGGCACTTGCGTGTCCGCAAAATCTTTCGGCAGCAGATCGCGAACGGCTGCTCGTATCCCTGGTCCGGCAGAAGTATCTTCGGTCATTCCAAGAGCCTGACAGCGGTCCTCAAAGTAACTCTTCATCAACTTAATGACTCCGCAGAATCGGGCTTCCAATCTGATCAATGGCTGCTCTTGGCAGCTAACCCATTGAAATGCCGCAGGCCGACACCTGCATTAACCGGATATTTACCGGTCCGAGATAAACTCATCGCCAGCGGTCATCAAACTCGCGGCACGCTGTATTGAGTAGCCGCCGGGAATGAAGGCAGTCATGATCAGTCGATGCGTTCGCGCATCCAATGAAGTGCAACAACTAGGAGAACTTATGCATAATATCAATTCATCACACAACCATCAGCAGGGCGGTTTCACCCTAATCGAGCTATCGATCGTACTAGTCATCATCGGCCTGATCGTCGGTGGCGTCCTTGTTGGACAGGACCTTATTAAAGCAGCTGAAATACGCGCTACTGTTGGTCAGGTAGAAAAATACAATGCGGCTATCAATACCTTCCGAACCAAATACAACGGCATCCCAGGCGATATCGTATCTGCGCAGGCAACGGCATTCGGTCTGTTCGGATCCGGCATGACGGGCGCCAAGGGATTGGGAGATGGTAATGGTCAGCTACAGGCCGCGGGCAATCCAAATTACTCCGGTATTGGTGAAACGCTGGTATTCTGGCGACACCTGTCTGACGCAGGTTTAGTAGATGGTTCCTACGGCGCCAATCTTGCTTCCGGTGGTGCTCCGGCGACTGCCAACCTGATGTCTGAATACCTGCCAACTGCAAAGTTGGGACGTGGCAACTACTGGACTGCTGCGGCAGATGCTGGTCAGAACTACTACGTCCTTGGCGGTGTCACCGCACTTGCCACGACGGGAGACTACACCTTTGCAGTCGCTATGACTCCGATTGAAACGTTCAACATCGACGTAAAACTTGACGACGGGGCTCCGAACACCGGTGTAGTTCAGGCCCGTGGTGCTAACGCTTCTGCATTTGCAAACTTCAACAATGCGGCGGTCGCGTCCGCGCAGGCTCCCTCCACGGCTGCTAACACCGCAAGCTCCTGCACCACGAAAAGCGATGGTACGGCACCGGGCGGCGGCGAGGCAACTGCGGCGGCAAACGTATATAACCGCGCACAGGTTGCGGGCAATACGCCAAACTGTATGCTGCGTTTCCGCTTCAACTAGTGTCTCGAAAATAACGACGATTGTCAAACTCGCGGTCTCTCGGGCAAGTTCTCACGATACGGCCTGACGATTCATCCGACAATGGTCGATCTGACGGCGGCACTGCACTAGTGACTCGCACAATTCTGTTATGGAGGGAGGCTCCAAGTAGGGCCTCCCTCTCTCTTCTGTCTGATCTTGGCGTGCTCGCGATGAGCTGCCGCTCCCTTCTCACCTCCTTGCGCTGCGGGACTTCCGTCCCTTTGAGCTGAGCGCCGCAGGCGCGATTCCTTTCGTTTGAAGTGGGGCACATCCCCCATGCCGTCAAGGATCGGGGCCATGCGACCTTTCGCGGCCTCCTCCCCGATCTTCCGCGCTGCGCTTGTGCAGACCGGGTGCCCCTCCGCTTCCGGTCGTCCTTGACTGCATTCCCCCTTGGCTTCGGACTTCGTCCCCCCTTCGCCGGAAAACGCGGGGCGCGTTTCGCGAATGGGGACATTTCCAAGTTCAACGAAGGAGAAAGCAGCAATGGCAACCACGACCAACACCAGCACCCGGGGCGACGTTTACAGCCGCATCACCAACCGGATCGTTGAGCAACTCGAAGCGGGGGTTCGTCCCTGGATGAAGCCCTGGAGTGCAGAACACGCGGCGGGGCGCATTACGCGGCCCTTGCGTCACAACGGGCAACGTTACTCCGGCATCAACGTCATTAACCTTTGGATGACGGCAGAAATGGCCGGGTATCTCTCGCCGTTCTGGTTGACCTTCCGCCAGGTAAAGGAACTGGGCGGATTCGTCCGCAAGGGAGAGCACGGGGCGGAGGTGGTCTACGCTTCCACCTTCAAGAAGACCGACACCGACGAAAGCGGCGAGGAGATCGAACAGGAGATTCCTTTCCTCAAGGCCTACACCGTCTTTTGTGCCGACCAATGCGACGGCCTGCCCAAGCACTTCTACCAGCTGGCGGAGCAACCCCGCGAGAAGCTGGAACGGATCGAGCACGCGGAAGCATTCTTCGCCAACACCAAGGCGGAGATTCGCTACGGGGGGAACCAGGCCTATTACACGATGGCCGATGACCGCATCCAGATGCCGCCGTTTGAGACTTTCCGCGATAGCGAAAGCCACGCCGCCACGCTTGCCCATGAGCTGACCCACTGGACGCGGCACCCCTCACGCCTTAACCGCGAGTTTGGCCGCAAGCGCTGGGGCGACGAAGGCTACGCGATGGAAGAACTGGTAGCCGAGCTTTCCAGTGCGTTCCTTTGTGCGGACCTTTCCATCACGCCGGAGATACGCGAAGACCACGCCGCCTACATCGAGCATTGGCTCAAAGTGTTGAAAGATGACAAGCGAGCCATCTTCACCGCCGCCAGCCACGCATCGAAAGCGGCCGAGTACCTGCACGGCCTCCAGCCGCAAGCATAGTCGTCATTGTCCGACCGGCCGCAGGGATGCGGCCGGTTTCCTTCTCTTCACTCTTTCTTTTGCGTTGTGTGTTATGCCCATTCACCGGGACAAGCTGACCGACACCCGCCCGCCGATGTTCTCGGCCGACGAGTGGCAACGCATTGTCTCGTACCTGGCACTTTCACCACGGCAGGCCGAAGTTGCTGGTCTCATCATGCAAAGCAAGAAGGACAAGGAAATTGCCGTCGCACTCTCGATCGTTAAACGGACGGTTCGAGAGCACGTCACCGATTTATTCCTGCGACTCGATGCATCCGACCGCGTTGGAATCGCCTGCCGAATCTTTGAAGCGTTTCGCAAGATCGCATAATCGCCTGTCCATCGTCATAAATGACGACGTCACAAATGCCGATCCTCGCTTCTGACATTCGACGCTACTCTAAACCTCAATGCTGATAGACCGCCGCGACGAGGATTGCATCCTCGTCGCTGAGGGAATCCACGATGACCAGGGGCTGGCGATGGGCGCTACCGCCGAAGAGTTTGCCGATACCGCGCCCTGGCTGCCGCCACTCTTCGCCCGCGAAGAGTGGCGGGAGATCGTAGAAGCCCTCTCACTCTCGCCACGGCAGGCACAGATCATCGGCCTGCTGATCCAGGGGCACAAAGACAAGGAAATCAGCACCACCCTGGGGATCAGCAAATCCACGGTTCGCACGCACCTGATTGAAACCAGGCTACGGCTTGCCGCCGATGACCGCATCGGCATGGCCTACCGACTGTTTTGGACGTTCAGGCAGTATGTCGAGCCTAAGCAGTACCACTGGGAACATCGCCCCCGGCGATGACCTGACCGAAGGACGCTAATGCGTTTATCTCTCTAATGCCGCACTCGATGCGAAAGCATCGCCTTCGGAAGCGGCATTCCTCCGCGCTTGCGTAAGCCAGCGCGGACCTCGTTCCAACGTCAGCGGCACTGGGCCGCTGATCCTTGCTTTGACTCACCTGTTGCGGAGACATCCTATGCGCGCACGACTTGTTTTGGGGATTGTAATGCTGCTTCTCGGGACCGGTTTGTCGCCGGCATCCGCCGATTTTATCGGCCCCTCTCCCTACCTCGCCTTCGATCACCCGGACGCAGGCAGCGCGGTAAGCCCGTTTAGGAATCTCGATTTTGAATACTTCCACCTGGAAGACTTCGAGGACGGCGCACTGAATACGCCCGGAGTCAGCGTGCGGGAATTCACTTCGACATCGGTATCGCTGGCCTTCAGCGACTCCGTTGACGGAGACGATGGGATCATTGACGGTGTTGCCACCGGCAACTCACTGAGCCTGTTCTCGAATTTCTCGACCAACTCTTTTACCTTTGATTTCTCGCAAGCGGTCCTTGGGACGCTGCCGACGCATGCCGGTATCGTCTGGACCGATGTGGGGAGCTCGGGGATTTTCGGAGGTGATCCTTTGCCCTCGGACCTTATCGACAACACCTATTTCGAGGCCTTCGGTCCTGACGGAGCGTCGCTGGGAATCATCGGCCCCTATTCTCTCGGCGATTCCAGCATCTCCCGCACGACTGCCGAAGACCGCTTCTTCGGAGTGGTTCACCTCGGCGGAATCTCGGCCATACGAATATCGATGCCGGGTAAGACCAACTGGGAGGTCGATCACCTGCAATACGGCAGTATCACTGTCGTTCCCGAGGCATCGTCCATCGTGATGATGAGTATCGGCATGGCGACGCTTGCCGCTTGCTACCGGAAAACGCGCCGTCGAACCAAATCGCCATCCTGACTTCTCCTACGCCTCAATATCTACCGAAACCGCAGGGCGATGGAGCGCCCGACATTCCCGAAATCACGGAGCGCGTTGCCGGACGAACTATCACAAAAGTGTCACACATTTGTGGCAGAAGTCGCACCAGCATACGAGACGATTGGCTTCATCCGCTGCACAACGACTCCAGAAGCGAATCGCCTTTTCGCGATGCGGGTTCACTATTGCTAATCCGGTAACTCCAACGATGCGGCTATGGCCTGCCCCTGCTGACCCAGTCGGTGGACGCGCACGCAATACCCGTTCTGACGCTCGATACCAAGAACAAGCATCCGATTCTCTGGATGTATTGCGACGCATTTGATTACTTCGTTGGGTTGGCTAACCGTCAGAAGCTCACTTTTCGTGGGTAGGTGCCAGAGCCGGATGCTTCCATCGATCCCAAGTGTCAGGATCGCGTTACCATCCTTAGTAATCTTGAGTTCCGAAACGCCGCTTTCGTGGCCCAACAGTCTCCACGATGGTCCGCTACTCAATAGATCCCAGACATGAATCTCGTTGGACGGACTGCCTGCAGCACACCACCTACCGTCACCGGTGACATCCACGCGAGTGATACGCCTCGGGACGGATCGCGCGATGGTCGAGGTGTTGCGTTGGCGGTAGTCTTCATATGTTCTGAGCGTCTGGCCATCGACCTCACACCAGATGGCTCCATTGGGAAGACGTCGGCTAAAGAGAATCTCATTCGGAAGACGAACCGCTAGCAACTCCCTTCCGCCTCCTGTGTCAATGACACGCGACGATTGGCCCGTGCGAATGACCAGATCGCGGCCATTGGGGGCGTACCAGAATCGCCGACCTAATGCGCCTTCGGCTGAAACGAGACGGGTAGTTACCTCGCCCGTCCTTGGGTCGCAACTGACGACGTGTCCCTCCGCATCCAGGATCGCGATCTCCTCTCGCTCCGGGTGGAAGGCGAACCACCAAGCAGGATCGTTCTGATCCGGAATAAAATGCTTCGGGCGCAATTGTTCCGACTGCCAACGCAATCGGCCCGTTCCGACGTCAAACAGGTTGAGGAATGTCGGGCATGAGCCATATTGCTGGAGACCAACCACGGCCAGCCAACGACCGCAGGGGGAGAATCCCATCGCCACGGGCCGACATGACCACTTTCGATCCGTTATCGGGCTAGCAAATGGTCGATCCCAGGCACGTATGGTGCCATCTTTTCCACCGGCAACCATCTTGTTGCCATCCTCCGACACTGCAATGGAGTGCGCACGGCCAGTGAAACCTGAATGGACTGTCTCCGAAACATGTTCGCCATGGTGAAGGGCGGCAATGTTCCAAGATCGCACCGAGCCGTCCCTATGGCAAGACACCAGCGTATTCGCAGAAGGACTGAAGTCTAGGTCTTCCACACCGCTGGGAATCGGTATCGTCGCCAGCACCGATAAATCCGTGTCGGAAAGAATGGATATCCTGTCGTCCAGACCGACCGCCACATATTTCCCCGGTCCGCCGATATAGCACATGGATGAAATGCCGACAGGAACGGCCGACAGCCCCCCCTTGCCTAGCGGGAGCGGCCTAAGTGTTTGAGAGTCAACGATGCTGGATTCAACGGGTGATCGGGCCGTCAGGAGGGACTGCTGGTCGGGCAGGTACTGGAATCGGCTGATCTCCACCGGATGGACCGCGTCCGCCTTGCGGGCCTCTTCCGACGGTACCAGCGGATGGGACGCGACAACTTCCAAAGTCTCGGGATTCACACGGTAGATGATACCGCCATCGCCACCCACCACGAACTCGTGCGAATCCCCAAGCCATTCGATATCGAAAACTCGGCCCGTGATGATGGGCTCATCGAAGAGGACACTCTCACCGCTTACTGGGACTACGACGACTCGGCCATTCTCATGTCCAATCGCCAACATCGACCCGTCCGCACAGAATTCCGCACAGTTGACTTCCGCGTCCGCGAAATTCTTCGAGAACGTGGGCCGCCAGTCGACCGGATTCCAAAGCTGAATGCGTCCGTCCTGCCCTCCGGAGGCAAGGAGCTTTCCGTCCGGCGAGAAGCGCACGACGGAGATTTCTCCGTGAGTCGTGGGGATCAATGTGCTCCCATCGTCGATCATGGATGCGAGCAGATCCCATTCGATGCCCGCAAAGACTGGAGGCGTTGCTAGTTCCTTGCACGCGCCAAGCAATTCGACCACTTTTCCCCAGTCGCCACGGTCATAGGCTCTTGCCGCATAGCGAAAAGTCGTCGCGTAGTCGTGCTGTCTCTCCATACCGGCGGCCAATGCCGCAGACGCTTGCGCAGCCGCCACGTCCCGAGCGGCGGATCGCCGTTCCTCGATCATCGCGCCGACAAGTGCTGCGACAAGAAGTGATACCACCGCCGCGAGGGTAGTCAACAACACCGCAACGGGACGGCGTCGCAATCCCAGCCATGCTCGTTCCCAGGCAGGCATGGGACGCGCGTGGATCGGTTGATGTTCGAGGTATCGCCGCAGGTCGTTCGCCAAGCTGTTAGCCGATTCATAGCGCCGTTGAGAGCGCTTTTCGAGACATTTCCCGATGATGGTCTCGATGTCGCGTGGGACACCACGGCGGAGATGATGGATCGATGGCGGGTCGTCACGTTGGATTTGAGAGCGGATTTGCTCGGGACTGTCGCCGTCGAAAGGGCGCGCACCGGTAATCAACTCATAGAAAATCACGCCGAGCGAAAAGACATCCGATGGTGCCCCTGCCTCTCGCGCCTGGCCGGACGCTTGTTCGGGCGACATGTAGCGATCGGTTCCCAGAAACGCAATGGTCGCCGTCGCTTCCGAATCCTCCGCCGCTCGGAGCGTTCGCGCCAGTCCGAAATCTGTGACAACTGGACGCCAGGATTGGCTGTTGCCGACTTCCGTCGGGCGTATGAGTATGTTGCTTGGCTTGAGATCCCGGTGGATGATCCCATGACTGTGGGCGAATGCGACCGCGCTGGAGACGTCGAGCATGATTTCCGCTGCTCGCCTCGTCGAAAGCGTATCTTGCGACCCCAGCCATTCGGCCAGTGTCGGTCCATCGATGAACTCAAAAGCGATGAACCGGACCATCTCGACCGTGCCAGCATCGTGGACACGAACGATGCCGGGATGCTCTAGCTTGGAGATCGTCACGGGCTCTTCCGTGAATCGGCGACTCGCCTCGGCATCCATAAGAACGGCAGGCCAAGCGATCTTCAGCGCGACGGTTCTCTCAAGTTTCGTGTCCGTCGCACGAAACACCGCGCCATAGGTTCCGGTCCCCAAGAGATGGTGGAGTGTAAAGCGTCCGAGCGCCTGGAAAGGTTGGTGCGGGGGACTTGCACCCAATCTCGGGCGGGATGACGAAGTCCGGTCCTCGCGAAGCTGGCTGAGCCAAAGCAAGAGCTGCACCGCATCCGCATGGCCTGGGAAACCGGCATGGTTCGCGGAGGAGGCGCTAGGCCGTTCCTCGAAAACGTCAGACGTCGAGTCATTCATCGGCCCCTACCTTCATGCGGAGCTTGTCGATGGCGCGGTCATAGGCCTTTCTCGCCGCTTCTTTGGTGAGGCCGGTCATGGCGGCAATCTGTTCGTAGCTCAGATCCTGGAAAAGCCGAAGCTCGATGATGAACTGCTCGTTGACCTTGAACTCCCGGAAGAGGCGAAACACGCGTTCCGCTTCTTCCCGCTGGTCTGCCTCAATCTCGTGGACAGCTTGGAGATTCACTCCCTTCCCTCGTGAGCGAAGCACGCTCCAAATCATTTGCTTGTGACGCTCATCCGAATGTGCTTGATGATTGCGGGCCCACTCCAGCCGTCGGCGAAACAGCACGGACCGAGCCCACTGCTTAAAGTCCGTGAAGGTGTCGCGTTCAAACTTCCCGAACTGTTCGCGTACCCGAATCAGGGTGTCCTGGACCAGATCAGAGGAACCATGGGCGGCTCCCGGCTTATTCCTTCTCCGCGACGCCAAATCTCTCCAGAGTTCGGCGGAGAGCCGCTCGACCAATCGGTCGAGCGCCTCCATCGAGCCACCGCGAGCCTCGCCGATGAGTGAGTCGTACTCGCTCGATTGTCGCTGCTGCGATCTCGAAGAGCTGCTCAATCCGGAATGGAGTGGTCGCCGTCCCATTGCTCCTCCTGCGCTACTCTGCCCCCAAATCCGTTATTCTCCGAGCCGTAGCGACGATTTTCAACAGGTACTTCGGCATCGGGCCACGCCGACTCCCGATCCGCTGCGCCGTCGGATGCCCAGCATCCTTTCGCTTGGCGGCCGATGACGCGATGCTGACCGAAGATCATTCCTGAAAACTCAAAAATTTCTGTCCGCTTTGGCAAACTCGCGCATGTATCTGGTAGCGGCTGCTTGCGCGGACGGCGCCAGCTTTTCGATTTGTATACCATTCGGAGTCGGTGATGAACTTCTGGGCAAATTCATTGGGATGGCCGCGACTAGGAGTCAGGTCATTGATCGTCACAGCATGGTTGTGCTCAGTCGGTACCGTCGTCTCGGCGGCACCTATCATAATTGAGACGACTCCTATCGGTGCCCCGGGGAATGCTGCCGATCCCTTAACCGGCTACGGGAGTGTGGGGTACGACTATCGGATAGGGATCCACGAGGTCACGAACGTTCAATACGCAGCATTCTTGAACACCGTGGGGCAGTCAAGTGCTGACGCGGCGCTGGTTTACAGTACGAGCAGCATCATTCTCAGAACGGGAGCGGACGGAAACTACGCGTATTCCGTCCAGAACGGCTGGGATAACAAACCCGCGGCGGTCAGCCTCTTTCAGGCGATGAGATTCATCAACTGGCTTGAGAACGGGCAAGGTGGACCGGAGACGATTCAGAACGGCACCTACACGCTGCTCGGGAATGACGCTGTTCCATCGAACGTCGGAAGCATCACTCGCAACTCGGACTCGATGTGGTGGTTGCCCAACGAAGATGAATGGTACAAGGCCGCCTACGGGATTCCTGGAAGTGACGCCTATTTCCTATTTCCGACATCTAGCGATTTGACGCCAGTCGCCGAGAGTCCGCCCGGCGGTACGAACTCCGCGAACTATGCCACTTTAATCGACGGAAGTTATACGGATGTCGGCGCCTATCTGGATTCGGCCAGTCCATTTGGCACCTTTGATCAGGGCGGGAATATCCAGGAATGGCTTGAGGACAGTACGAACTCCGGTCTGATGCGCGGTGGAGATACGATCGATGATGCGAGTTATCTAGCGTCAACGCGACGGTACTTCAACGTCCCGGTCAATCAGTCGGGCGGCTTTCGCGTCGCCGTAGCCAGTGTCCCAGAACCGAACTCCCTGACACTGGCTGTATTGGGCTGCACCATTACGCTTGCGATCGCCCTACGTCGTCGGAACCGCGTGGTCGTTACCGATGGGGTTCCGCATGGCGAATAAGGAGGTGTTGTCACACCGTGCTGAGCCATTTCGGAAAGTAGACACCTGCTCGCTTTCCCAGCTCCTCCGCCTTGCCGCGATAGACACTGCTCGTGCCCCATGGTCCATCTTTACGAGAGTGGTGACACGTGTCCGCAGTAAAGCCTCCGCCGAAAGGATCATCCATGGCTAAACAACCTGTTGTTGTGGCACTATCATTGATACTTGGGGTGTTCGTCGCTTCCAGTGTGACACATCCCGCGCGAGCGGATATCATTGAATTCACGAGGATCACGTACACCGGAAACGTAGTAAACAACGCCGCCGATCCGGTCCCTTCCTTAAATAATCGTGGTGAAGCAGCATTCCGTGCTTCGCTGGGAAGCTATAACAATGGCCAAGGGGTGTATCGCGGCAGCGGTGGCCCGCTTACGGTCATCCTCGACACCTCCATCGATTCAACCTTCTTCGGTGGGTTCGCCAATTACCCCTCGATCAACGATCAAGGCGTCGTTGCCTTCAATGCCCGCCGATCGGGCGTTTGGGGTATCTACAGCGGCGATGGGGGTGATCTATCGACGATTGCCCTCCCGCCCGACCCTTATGGCGCTGGCAATTACGGAGCGCCTGGCATCGCCGAGGACGGCACCGTCGTTTTCGCCGCCTCCACCGCGATGAGCAGCGGCATCTACTCGAGTCCAACGTTCACGGCAAACTCGATCTTGTCATCCGCGCCGGAGGGCGCCATTCAGGGGATATCCGTCAGCGGGAATGGGCGAGTGGCATTCCTGACTAGCGGCATGTCTGACTTCGCCCAGGGCGCTCATGTGACTGGGCCTGAGGGCGCCGGCCCCGTGACTTCCATCTCTGAGTTGGATAGCTTGTTCTACGGTTACGACAGCATCGCTGTGAACAACGATGGCTTGGTCGCTCTTGTCGGATCGATCTCCTTCTTCGACGAGGGCGTTTACTTGGGGAATGGCTTTGATTTCCAAACGGTTGTCGATCGAAGCGGGCCATTCGATGGTTTTGGAAGTGTCTCCATCAACAACCAAGGCAAGATTGCATTCTTCGCCAGCTTGGACGATTCCGGTCCGTCAGGCATATTCCTTGGTCCCGACCCTTTCGCCGACAAGGTGATCCAGACGGGAGATCTCCTGGATGGATCAGTGGTCACGCGAATCTCCTTCGGCAGCCAAGCCTTCAACGACTCGGGGGACGTGGCGTTCTATGCGCTCCTTGCAGACGGTCGGCGCGGCATCTACGTCGCTACCGCTGTCCCTGAACCAAGCACCATCGTGCTTGGCTGCGTCGGCCTCATGGCCATTGGAGCCGCTGAAGTCTACCGACGCCGTCGCGAGAATGGACTTTGATTGACGAATGCGACCCTTCAAGCTATCTCTTGGGCCTGCCAACCACTTCGTATCTAGATGTGAAGAATCGCGATCCGTACTTTTCCAGGGCTTTTGAATCGCTCGAGCCGCTGATCCGTGAGCCTGCCCGCCGAGAGCAGATCGCTTCGGCGATCAGCAAAGCCGCGCGGAGGATTTTCGGGGAGTCTCTTTCTCCGAGTTCGACCGTCTTTGACTTCGGAGTCAAGGTCGAGCGGCTTGAGCGCCTCCTTGAACGCGATGGGCTGAGTCGAAACGAATGGCTGCGTCTCTTCGATCGGCATTTTCAGCTGTTGATGTCCCGACCCGAACGAATCGCCGCGAACATTGACGTGCTGACGGACTTCTTCGAGTCCCAGGGAATCCAGAGAGAACGATTGATTACATGTGCCCTGCGCAATCCCGCCATTTTTACGCAGCGGCCCGCTACGTTGATCCACAATTTGACGAGTGTGGTGGAACGCTTCGCTGGCGAGGGCTTGGATTTACCCAGCTATCTTCAAGCCGTCGTCACTTCGCCGCTACTTATCAGCCAATCCCCAACAACCGTTATTGGAAATGTGGAAGTAGTCGTGTCGCGATTTGCTGCGGACGGACTAACCCTCCCGGCCTATCTTCGAGCGGCTTGTCGGCAACCGGGACTCATGTCGAGCCAGCCGAAGACGGTCATCTCCCACATTGAGGAAGTCGTAGAGCATTTTCGGCCCCATGGACTAACCTTCTCCAAGTACCTGACTGCCGGGCTCAAGCGACCACAAATTTGGATTCATCGCACGCAAACATTGACCCAAAATATCGAAGAAGTGGCGAAATCCTTCGAGACGGATGCACTCACCATGTCGGACTATCTGCATGCCGTGCTTCGCCAGCCTGTACTCTTCACGCAGAGGCCGGATCGCGTCATTGCCAATTTCACTGGTGTCGTCGAGAGGTTTCAAGAAGCGGGATTGACCCGTGCTGACTATCTCAAGAGCGCGCTTTCGCTCCCCGCACTCTTCTCATCGAAACCGAGCACGATCATTAGGCATGTCGAGACCATGGCCGATATGGTATCGGAAGACATTCTCGATCTTCCAGCCCCCAAAAACGGTCCCGATACACCCGTCGCGCGTGTTCTTGCGATCTGCCGAGAGTCGGCGTCTCTCTTCGTCTTGTCGGACGAGAGCATTGAGCTTCGCGCTCGACTCGCCCGTACCGGTCGAGCTCCCCGGTCGGCGGCACTGCTCAAGTGGCCCCGTCATGCCGTGCAGGCGGCACTCGATGCCCTGGAAAAAGAAGAAGGGCCTGATGGCGTACCACCAAACCCTTCCTTCCGCTCATAGAACGTGAATTAGGTCGTCGAGCACTGGCTCGCGGTGTCCGCACCGCTTCCAGCATTCATTGCTTCGACCAGTCCAGCGGCTCCGAAAACAATCGCTACACCGATGCCGACGATGATCGCCATACCCCAGGATACTTTCCCGAGTAGCGCGCCGATACCGATGATGGTGATCGCTATGGTTGCCAGGCCTTTGCCAGTATTACCAGTGAACCACTGCACCACGGTGCAAAGCACCCGGCCCATCGGAGTATCGGTGGCAAATGCCAAATCAGGAATCATGACGACTACTGCGGCGAGTAGCATCATCAGGCAAGCCTGCCAAGCAGCAGACAAACCTTGGGTTGAAGTCATTGTTGTCATAGAATTTCCTTCACTTTAATGTTGAACATAGCAACGCCAGAACACATCAATCACGCCCCTGCGCCACTCCTCCGACCAGAACTCAAGGCTGGTACGGATAAGGTCAGTATAGCGCAATCGGCCGTGCGCCTGAAGCAGAGTTGTGTGACACTTCAATGACACTGATCGCCAATTACGTTAAACGATTGAAAACCAAACTGATTCGGGCAACACCATTCCAAGCGCTTGTCCGGTGCCTGTCGTGACCGGCGGAATGTAGACAGGCACTTCCGACGTCGGTCATCCCATTGAACTTGCACAGGATCTGAGGTTTTCTGTCCGCTCTTGCGGATCGAGCTAGATGGCCACTGCCGGATTGTCGATGGCCGGGTATGGACTAATGCGGCAACGCCGCTCTAAGGCTCGATCCTGATCTCATCGATGACGATTGCCCCGGCCGGGGCACGAAGCGAACTCGCACGGTCGGCTTCACGTACCCACGGCACGCGATGCCGCAGCAGTGACTGGAAAAGCTGGACGTTCGGCCGGACCTCGGTGGCGAGGTTCGTGCCGGCGATCCGCACGGTGCTGCCACCAAACTGCAAGGTGATCCCTTCCGACGGATCGAAGACCGCCTTACTCAGATAGGCATAGCTCAGAGCCGTCACGCCCCCATCCTTCATCCGCAACTCCAACATCAAGGCCCGTTCCCGCACGCCGCGCAGTATGCTGAACGCGCCAAGGTCATCCAGCGCATCCGGGTCTTCGCTTACCGACGGCTTGCGCGCAGGCTCGGGGACGCGGTTCACATAACGTTCGATGACACTACCGCTCATGGACTAGCTCCCTATGCTCGCGGGTACGCTCCTCGGTCCGCACATGCTCTGCTGAACGCTCGGGCGCACGGATGGCGGGGGGAAGCCCGCCGTGAAGTAACTCCGTGGCCGTCAGCCTTTCGTCGCTACGCGACACGGCTTCCAGCAATTCCTGTTTGCTCCCGGTATAGAAGGCGACCTGCTGCCGCGCCCGTGAGGCGCTGACGTAAAACTGCTCGCGGCTGGAGGCCGGAAGGCTCTCGAAACCCTGTCCGACGAAGACGCGATCGACTGTCTTTCCCTGGCTGGCGAAGGACGTGACGGTATAGCCATAGTCCAGATGGCCAAAATCCTTCGTTACCGTCCAGCCATTATCCAGGACGATGTTGCCCGACTCGTCAAAGCCCCCGACTTCGTAGATCGAGCCATTATTCAGCCGGTGCTTGCCGTCCTGCAAAACACCGGCCAATACACAGGCGACGTACCCTTCGCGCGCGGTAAGGTCACCGCGTTGCTACCGCTCGACGGTGGCGTGACCCTCGCGGAGATTGACTGGGACAAGCCCGACCTACCCCCACGGGTGAACGTCAAGAACCTCTCGACCATCAAACAAATCCAGCTCGGCGAGTAACCTCCCTGCCGCCTCGCTGTTGTTGCCGACGCATCCTGCCTCGGCTTGCCTCCCCAAGAGCATCCCAATGCGACACACCGCGCCCGCATCCAGCGGTCGGATGTTTGCCATCACGGCACACATCCGGATCGCCTGGGAAGGATGATGGAGGAGCATCCAGCTCCGCAGTCAGTTTGCTGACTCCTGCACAGTCAAAAAAGCTCAAGTGGAGCACAGACATCTTCCCTAAGCGGTGCTTAGGTGTCTTTTTCACCGTGAAAATCAATGCCAGCCATCATGCAGGCTGTCTGGCATGTCAGCTTGCAGGACATCTTGCTTGCAATCTGTCAGGCAGGCAGGCCAGCATGAAAACATTCTCTCAAGCATGCCATCAATCATGAATGTCAGGTTGCTTGCCAGCAAGCAGGACAGCAATCAAGCAGGACATCCTTATTGCAGGATTGCAGGACGGCATGTCGGCTTGCCAGCCGGCCATCATGAAATACTGCTTGCATGTCATCCTGCAAACGTGCTATGCGTTGTCGCATGATTATCGCCATCGCAAATTCCAAAGGCGGCGTCGGCAAATCGACGGTCGCCGTACACCTCGCTGCTTGGCTGCAACGCCAGGGCCACCGCGTCACGCTGGCTGATTGCGACACACAGCAATCCTCATCGCAATGGATCAGGGAAGCGGCCCCCGGAGTTAAAGCCATTTGTCTCAAGGACCCAGATACGATCATCAGCGAACTTCCGCTATTGAGGCAGGAGACGGACTACATCGTTGCGGACGGGCCGGGAAGCCTGGCCGAAATGAGTAGGGCGCTTTTGCTTGTCGCCGACAAGGCCATTGTGCCATGCAAGGCAAGCATGCTCGAAGTTCGCGCCCTGGATGCCGCGACCAAGGTACTTCGCCAGTCTCAGCAGATTCGTAATGGCCATCCAAAAGCCGTTATCGTTCTCAGCATGGTCGGCAAACACTATCGGCTGACGCAAGACATGCGCGAAGCGGCAGCACTCCTGAAACTGCCGATCGCGAACACCTCGATGACTCTCCGCCAGATTTACGCGGACGCCCCAGGCCAAGCCGCCGTCGTTTGGGATCTTGGATCACGTGCCAAGGAAGCGGCGGAGGAGGTGGATCGTCTCTTTAGAGAACTCATGCCCGAAGCCGTATCGGAATCGGCTACCAAACTCCGCGCCCAGCGCCGGACCGCGCTGGCCACATAGGAGCGGGCCATGAAGGAACGTCGTCCTCTCAGCGTCGGTATCGATACTCCAGCCCCACCGGTCGACCTCGACACGGCCAGGAAGTTCATACGGGGAGAAGAGATCGTCACCGAAGGCGGGGAGGGAGGTCTCTCGAAAAGCCCGAAGCAGGACGCTTCACCGGCACAGAACCTCGGCCGCGTGCCGATCAGCACACGCATTCGCGGCGACTTAGCCGCCGCTTTGAAGCGTTGCTCACTGGAACGCCAGCTCAAGGGAATAGAGCCGAACACGCTGCAGGACATCCTGGAGCAAGCCATTGAGCCGTGGCTCAAGGACAACGGCTACATCAAGTGAATTATTCCGAGGGAGAGGGGAGGGCCGGCATTCCGATGGAAGTTAGCTCCGGCTGCCGCGTGGAATCCTTCAGATGGTAGGACTTCACGAACGCGAGGCGATCCCCGTTGAACATGAACCGAATATTCACGAAGAAGACGCCGTCACTAGGGCTGCGATAGAGGAACTCCTTTTCGAGCAGCTCCCGCACGCCGCGCTGATAGGTGCGGTCACTCATGCCGTGATCCTTCGCAACGTATTGATTCAGCTTGATCTCATCAGAGCCCGGGTTCTCGCGCATTTGGTGATAGACCAATTCGAAAACCTGTATGCCGGTCTTCGACAAGCCCGCCGCTTGCTTGATCCCATCCAGGAACAGCTTGACGAATCGCGTGCTATCAACTTCTTCGTCCCACCAGAAGCCCATGCCACCGATCCCCTTAATCTCGCCGGTGCTGTTGTCGACGATCATCGAGGCCTTGCCGCCTGGCACATGGAAGCGTTTGTTCCTTGTGGGCATTCCGTTGGTCGAAGGGATGCTGGGATTGGTCCGGTAGACAGGGAAACCACGTTTGGTTGTCAATTGATTGGCTGGTTGTTCAACAATCTGGCGCTCTTCCGTCATTTTGTACCTCTGATTTTGTCACTTAACAGTCAGCACATTGGCACACGACCGACAAACGCGCAAGTCATTTCTGTCGGACAACCGTCCCGAATTGACGCATGACCGTCAAAAGTTGTCGTTTGCGATCCCGACAATTCAACGGCTTAACCCGTTTTCCTTTCTTGTAATTAAAAACCCCCTCCCACTTTCCCGACGCCGGCGCGCGACCCACCACGCAGTCGACGGCGGAGGGGATTCATTCTGCTTTTCAAGACCCCCGCTCAGCGGTTGTCCAACGAAGGAGAACTGTTGATCGATCAGCCAACCATTTGATTGATCGAGACAAAGCCGCCCTTACTTCGTGTGCGGCATGCTGAAGCAAGAATTGGCATTCAGGAAGATGTCGTGAACCTTCTCGCGCTAGACGCGGTCAAAATCGCATTTGGAGGCCCGCCAGAGAAAGAAGTGATAGGGTTGGTACCTTGCACAGCCTCCTCGCTCCAGAACACGATTCTCGGCGATCGGTGGCGGGAGGCATCACCGCGACCTACCGAACTGCGGATTTGTCATCGGCAGGTTTGCGACCGAAAGCGGACATCCGTATACTGTCTCCGGGCCGACATTAGGGGGGCTGTCTTTCTGGGGCCGGGCAGGTGCGCTCATTTGGGCACATCGAGCTTGGCAGGTCGCATCAGCGACCATTCCTGCAGGCTGGCTACTCTGGCTGGCTATAGCATAAGCTCATGCCGTCGAAGACCTTGCGGTCCGTTGACATTCGCGGGCGTGACTGATATCCGAGGAGAGTCGAATCGAGGAAATCCGTGGCCGCCCCCATGAACGAACCAGTCATCACCTGCCCCAACTGCAAGACGGAAGTCAAGCTGACAGAGTCGCTTGCCGCTCCGCTCCTGGAGTCGATCCGTACCCAGTATGAGGAAAAGCTGACGCAGAAGGACGCCGACATCGCCCGCCGGGAGGCGAGCCTTCGCGCGGAGCAGGCAAATCTCGCCAAGGCCAGGGAGTCGATCGACGAGGAAGTGGCCAAGAAGCTCGCCGAAGAGCGGCAGGCCATTGCCGACGAAGAGGCGAAGAAGGCCCGCCGACTTCTGTCTGCCGACCTGGAGAAACAGACCAAAGAGCTTGCCGAGCTGCAGGAGGTATTGGCCGATCGCGATGCCAAGCTCGCCGAAGCGCAAAAGGCCCAGGCCGACCTCATCCGCAAGCAACGCGAGCTTGATGATGCCAAACGCGAAATGGACCTCACCATCGAGAAGAAGGTCCAGGAATCCCTTACCGCTGTTCGCGACAAGGCAAAGCTCGAAGCCGAAGAGGGGCTCAAGCTGCGGGTTGCCGAGAAGGAAGAACAGATTGCCGGCATGCAGCGGCAGATCGAGGAGCTGAAGCGCAAGGCCGAACAAGGCTCCCAGCAATTGCAGGGTGAAGTGCTGGAACTGGAACTTGAAGGGCTGATCCGCAGCACGTTTCCACAAGACTCCGTCGAACCGGTTCCCAAGGGCGAACATGGTGGCGATGTCATTCAGCGAGTCATGGGACCGGCAGGCATTTGCGGGACCATTCTTTGGGAATCGAAACGCACCAAGAACTGGAGCGACGGCTGGCTGGCCAAGCTCCGTGACGACCAGCGAGCTGCGAAAGCAGATGTCGCGCTGATTGTCTCGCAAACCCTTCCCAAAGACGTCGAGACCTTCAACCTGATCGACGGCGTATGGGTCACGGGCCATCGCTGCGCGATCCCGGTTGCCATCGCGCTACGTCATTCTCTGATCGAGCTGGCCACCGCCCGGCAGGCCGGTGAAGGCCAGCAGTCGAAGATGGAACTGGTCTATCAATACCTTACCGGCCCACGGTTCCGTCACCGCGTGCATGCCATTGTCGAGAAGTTTGGCGATATGCATGAAGACCTTCAGCGCGAACGCAAGACCATGACCAAACTATGGGCCAAGCGAGAAGAACAAATCCGCTGTGTCGTTGAAGCGACGGCGGGCATGTACGGAGACCTGCAAGGTATAGCTGGTAAAACGTTGCAGGAAATCGAGGGACTTGACCTCAAATTACTACCGGACGTCCAGGAGGACGACTCGACCGAGTCCAGCGGATGACAGACTACCACGCCAAGCTGTTTGCCCATGACCTCACCAAGCGATGCGCTTCCGACAATGTCGAAAAGCTCACCGCCGTGCTGTCGGACGCGCAGGTAGACCTCAATCCGCACCAGATCGAAGCCGCACTCTTCGCCTTCCGCAATCCGCTCTCCAAGGGAGCAATCCTCGCTGATGAAGTAGGCCTCGGCAAAACGATTGAAGCCGGACTGTTGATCGCCCAGAAATGGGCGGAGTCAGGTCGGCGGATTCTCGTCATCGCCCCGGCCAACCTCCGCAAGCAATGGGCACAGGAACTCGCCGACAAGTTCTTCCTACCGTCGGCCATCCTGGAGGCCCGAACCTTCAACGAATGTGTCCGCTCCGGCAACCTCAACCCGTTCGAGCAGGATGCGGTCATCATCTGTTCGTATCAGTTCTGCCGGAAGATGGAGCCCTATATCCGCCAGACGAAGTGGGACTTGATCGTGATCGACGAAGCGCATCGGCTGCGCAACGTCTATAAGCCCAACAACAAGATCGCCAACGCCATCAAGCAGGCCATCGCGCCCTACCGCAAGGTGCTGCTCACCGCCACGCCACTTCAGAACACCCTGTTGGAACTGTACGGACTGGTTTCGATCATTGATGACTATGCATTTGGCGACTTCAAGACGTACCGGGCCAAGTTCACCCGGCTCGGCGACAATGCCGACTTCACGGACCTGAAAGAGCGGCTTGCGACCGTCTGTAAGCGGACGCTTCGCCGCCAGGTGCTCGAATACATCAAGTACACCAACCGCCATGCACTGGTGCAGGAATTTGTACCCAGCGATGACGAGCAGAAGCTCTATGACCTGGTGTCATCTTATTTACAGCAGCCAACACTCTACGCACTGCCCGCCAGCCAGCGCTCGCTCATGACGCTGATTCTGCGCAAGCTGCTTGCATCCTCGACCTATGCCATTTCCGACACGTTAAGCGGACTTGCCCAGAAACTGGAAATAGCGGCAGCGAAGGCAACCGCCGTCGATGCGCCGCCGGAACAGGTGGCCCAGGACCTGGAGGATTTCGACGAACTGGCCGACGAATGGGAACCCGACGAAGCGGAAGAGGCAGAAGATGGCAAACCCACCTATTCGCCGGAGCAGTTAGCGGATTTGCGACAGGAAACTGCGAAGCTGCGCGAGTTCCATGAACTGGCCAAGTCCATCGCCCGAAACTCGAAAGGGGAGGTACTTCTCACCGCCCTGCGGCGCGGCTTCGATGCCGCCGCACAATCGCCCGGCGTGGACGGTAATACCGCCGTCCAGCAGAAGGCATTGATCTTCACCGAATCCCGCCGCACGCAAGAGTACCTCTACCGCATCCTGGAGCAAACCGAGTTCGCTGGCCGGGTCATGCTCTTCAATGGAACCAACAGCGACAAGGCTTCCAAAGACATCTACCGCCGGTGGCTCGAAAAGCATCAGGGCACTGACCGCGTCTCCGGATCGCCTGCCGCCGACATGCGCGCGGCACTCGTGGACTATTTCCGGGACGAAGCCGCCATCATGATCGCAACGGAAGCGGCTGCCGAGGGAATCAATCTTCAGTTTTGCAACCTCGTGGTCAACTACGACCTCCCCTGGAACCCCCAACGGATTGAGCAGCGGATCGGCCGCTGCCATCGCTATGGGCAGAAACGCGACGTGGTCGTCGTCAACTTCCTCAACAAGAACAACGCCGCCGACCAGCGCGTCTACCAACTCCTCGACGAGAAGTTCCGCCTGTTCGACGGCGTATTCGGAGCCAGTGACGAAGTGCTGGGGGCCGTGGAATCCGGCGTCGACTTCGAGAAGCGCATTGCCTCCATCTATCAGCGATGCCGCACGCCGGAGCAGATTCAGCAGGAGTTTGACGAACTGCAACGCGAATTGGATGAAGAGATCGCCGCCGGCCAAAGAGATGCGCGCGAGAAGCTCCTGGACAATTTCGATCAGGAAGTCATCGAGAAAGTCCGCATCGAAAGCAGTGGTCTGCTCGACCGGTTCAATGCCCAGCTATGGGCCGTCACGAAACACCTTCTTGCCGATGCCGCACGCTTTGAGGAGGAAGGCTACAGCTTTCAGCTCACGCGAAACCCTTTTCCGGGCGAGACGATCCATCCAGGGCCATACCGGATCGGCAAGCATATCGAGGATGCCAATACCTACCGGGTCGGCCATCCGCTGGCGCAGCGGCTGCTTGAACAGGCAAAATCGCTGGCCACCCCAGTCGCAGAGCTGACCTTCAACTATTCCGGTGCGCGCAAGAATATCGCTGTCCTGAACGGCCTCGTCGGAAAGTCCGGCTGGCTGAGCGCCGTGCGGCTGACGATCACATCGCTCGATTCGGAAGAGATCATCCTGCTTGTCGGCACTGATGACACCGGCAATACGCTTGATGCTAACCAGTGCCGCAGGCTCTTTGACCTGCCAGCAAGCTCCGGCCATTCTGTCGACCTGTCGCCCAACGTTCGGAAATCGCTCGACGACGCCACTGAATTCGGGCAAAGTCGTGCCTTGGGGGACATATCCGCCCGCAACGCCCACTGGTTCGACCTTGAAATGGAAAAGCTCGACCGCTGGGCCGAAGACCTGAAGGACGGCATCGAGCGCGAGATCAAGGAACTCGAAACCGAGATCAAGGTTGCCAAACGCGAGGCCAGGCAAGCGGCAAGCCTGGAGCAGAAGGTCGCGCAGCAGCGGCAGGTAAAGGACATGGAGCGAAAGCTGAAAGACAAGCGCAAGCAACGGGACGAGGCCCAGGACGAGATCGAGAACCGCAAGGACAACCTCATCGAGGAAATTGAGGCGAAACTCGCCCAGGACGTGAAGCGCACGGAGCTATTCGCGGTTCGTTGGAGGCTCGCCTGACATGCTAGCACTCGCCCCAGACTTCCCATTTTGGCACGGCATGGTCCGCAAACCGGCACGACCCCGCCCGACGCCTGGCGTATCGCCAACCGCTTGGTTTGGCGGAATAAACCGCATTTTCCCAGGGATTGGCGGCGGTCACGTCTCCGATTCGGGCTCATTTCCTCTTGATTGTGCCCACTTTCTCCGATATTCTTCTAGTAACACACCTGCCTCGCCTCTCCCGCTCGTCGGTGATGCGCATCCTGGGCAGGTTTTTTTATGCGCTGGCAGCGGCTTCTCTCCGCCAGCCCCGGAGGTCTCTCCATGAGCAGTGGACCTCCTGCCAAGGTGCCCTACGCCAAACCCTGGCTTTCAGTCGCCGATCAGGTCTCCAAGCTGGAGGCTCGCGGCCTACAGGTCGATGACCGCCCGGATGCTGAGTCATTCCTGCGGCACGTCAATTACTACCGTTTCGCGGGCTATTGCCTTGCCTTCGAGCAACCGAGGCATTCCTTCCCCAAGGGCGTGACCTTCGAGCAGGTGAAATTCGCCTACACGTTCGACGGCCAGCTTAGGGATCTGTTCACCGAAGCGCTCGAACTCATCGAGATCGACCTCTGCACCTCCGTCGCCCATTCCTTCGGACGGAAATACGGCGCGTTCGGCCATACGCTCGCCGCACACTTTCATAATCGCTTCGACTTCAACACCACTCACGCGACCTGGCTCAGTAAGCTCCACGAAGAGACGAAGCGATCGCGTGAGCTTTTCGTCAACCACTTCCGCCGCAAGTACGCGGAGTACCCGAACCTGCCTATCTGGGCCGCCACCGAGGTAATGTCCTTCGGCGGACTCTCTCGGATGGTCGCGGCGCTGCATAAGCACGATCGGCAGGCCATTGCCCAGGAGTACGGCGTCTCCGCGAAGGTGCTCTCCAGCGTGACGCACCACTTCGCCTATGTACGAAACCTCTGTGCCCACCATGCGCGACTTTGGGATCGAATCTGGTCGATCAAACCCGAGTTGCCCCGCGAGGCCGACTGGTCACGGCCGAATATTGTCAGTAATGAACGGCTCTATACGACACTGCTTCTCATGCGAAAGCTGCTCCTGAGAAGCGCCCAAATACGTCCCGACGCTGATGCGTGGCGCGACCGGGTCAACACTCTCCTATCGAGCCCGCCGGCAGCACGGAATGCGGCCGTGCTGATGGGGCTCCCAAACAATTGGACACAGCATCCCGTGTGGTTGTAGTCAGGAAGGCATGATGGCCAAGAAGACGAAGCTAGAACTGACCTGGATTGGCAAGGACGACTGCCCACGCCTAGAGCCTCGCGTGTTGCTTGAGGACCCGTCTAAGTCGTATCACGCCGCCGTGCGCGTGACCGATAATGACAGCTTCGATAATCGGTTGATCTACGGCGATAACTTGCTGGCCCTGAAAGCGCTGGAGCATGATTTCACGGGAAAGATACGCTGTATCTTCATTGATCCCCCGTACAACACCGGAGCTGCTTTTGAGCACTATGACGACGGCGTTGAGCATTCGTTGTGGCTATCACTAATGCGGCAACGACTCGATCTGCTTCACCGGCTGCTGACGCCTGACGGCTCATTGTGGGTCACTATCGATGACGTGGAATGCCACTACTTGAAGGTATTGTGTGACGAAGTGTTTGGCCGCAGTAACTTCGTCCTCTCAGTCGCTTGGGAGAAAGATCAGGGTCGACGTAATGACACCGACTTCTCTAGCGCACACGATCATATTCTCGTTTATGCGAAGGAGAGAGATACTTGGAGGCGAAAGCGTAACTTGCTTCCCCGGACTGATGCTCTAAATGCTCGATACAAGAACCCGGATAATGACCCAAGAGGCCCCTGGCTTCAAGGCGATAACGGGACCGCCAAGAGCGGATCGGAAAAGCTCAGGTTTCCCATTACTTTGCCTTCAGGAAGGCAAGTTCTGCCCCCTCAAGGAAACTATTGGAGATTCTCACCGGAGTCCTTTGAGATCGCACGTAAGGACAATCGCGTATGGTTTGGTCGAAACGGCGATAGTCTCCCAGTAATCAAGCGATATCTGACTGATGTCCAGGAAGGTGTTGTGCCTCGAAGTTGGTGGCCGGCGGACGAGGCTGGATCAAATCAATCTGCAAAGCGTGACCATCTAAGGAAGCTCCTGCCAGACATCGAACCGTTCGCCACGCCAAAGCCAGAGCAATTGCTGCATAGAATCCTAACAATCTCAACAGACCCCGGTGATTTAGTCCTCGATTCCTTTGCCGGCTCGGGTACTACGGGTGCAGTCGCCCACAAGATGGGCCGCAACTGGATCATGGTTGAACTCGGCGAGCACTGCCATACGCACATAATGCCTCGCCTCAAGAAAGTGATCGATGGCGAAGACCCAGGTGGTGTGAGTGAAACGCTCGGGTGGAAGGGCGGCGGTGGTTACCGCTACTACACGCTCGCGCCGTCGTTACTTCAGCAAGATCAGTTCGGCAACTGGATCATCAACAAGCAGTACAACGCGCCAATGCTTGCCCAGGCCGTCTGCAAGATCGAGGGCTTTACCTACGCCCCGAGTGATAGCGTCTATTGGCAGCACGGGCACTCGACCGAGAGCGACTTCATCTACGTCACAACCCAGACATTGACCCGCCAGCAAATCGAGGCGCTTGCCGAAGATGTTGGCCCCAAACGCTCGCTGGTCATCTACTGCCATGCATTCCGCGTTAAGAACGTCGCGGAGTTCCCGAACCTGACCCTCAAGAAGATTCCGAAGACCGTCCTCACCAAATGCGAGTGGGGTAAGGACGACTACAGCCTGGAGATCAAGGAGTTGAAGCCCGCCGAGCCCGAACCAAGTTCCGATCCGCCGTCTCCAAGACGCCGCCGCAGAGGATCATCCGATCAACCGACATTGTTCGCGCTGGAAGGAGAAAAGTCATGAGCCTTCAGCACGTCAATGCCGTCGCCAATCGATTAAGCCTACGTCCACCGCAGCGTGAGTCGCTCCAGATTCTGGATCGCCTTTGCGAAATCGTCGATTTCCAGAAGTCGACCGACCTCGCAGCCGCCCTTGAGGTCATCAAGTCCGAATACCCCTCTATCCAGGACTTCGAGCGCGAGTTCCCCTCCCTGTGCTTCGCCCTGGCTACCGGCGTCGGCAAGACGCGCCTGATGGGAGCCTTCATTGCCTACCTCTTCCGCGCAGAGGGAATCCGCCATTACTTCGTCCTCGCGCCGAACCTGACCATCTACAACAAGCTGATTGCCGACTTCACGCCGAACACGCCCAAATACGTGTTCCAAGGCATCAGCGAGTTTGCAATTGATCCGCCCGAGATCATCACCGGCGACAACTACGAAAGCGGCCGGGGTGTTCGTGGCGGCAGACTCTTCGACGACAACGTTCACATCAACATCTTCAACATCTCAAAGATAAACTCCGAAGTGCGCGGCGGCGCTGCGCCCAGGATCAAGCGGTTAAGCGAGTATGTCGGCGAAAGCTACTTCGACTACCTCTCCAAGCTCGACGACCTGGTCCTCCTGATGGACGAGTCCCACCGCTACCGGGCCTCGGCCGGGGTGAAGGCCATCAATGAACTCAAGCCTATCCTTGGCCTGGAACTGACGGCCACGCCGCAGATCATGCAGGGTCAGCGCGCGATTCCCTTCAAGAACGTGATCTACAGCTATCCGCTCTCCAAAGCATTGGACGACGGATTCGTCAAAGCGCCCTGTGTGGCCACACGCGAGAACTTCAATGCCAGCAACTACGACCGCGACGGACTGGAGCGGCTCAAACTCGAAGACGGCATCCACATCCACGAAGAGACCAAGGTCCAGCTCGAAGTCTTCGCCCGCGAGCATGATGTCAAACGGGTCAAGCCCTTCATGCTGGTAGTTGCTGAGGATACGACGCACGCGAGCAAGCTCCGCGCGATTGTCGAGGCAGACGATTTCTTCGCCGGCCAGTACCGGGGCAAAGTCGCCGAAGTCCACTCGAATCAACGCGGCGAGGAACGGGATGAGAACGTTCAGAAGTTGCTTGCCGTCGAGAATCCAGAAGATGCCACCGAGATCGTGATCCACGTTGACCAGCTCAAGGAAGGCTGGGACGTTACCAACCTCTACACGATAGTGCCCCTGCGGGCCTTCAATTCCCGAACGCTGATCGAGCAGGCGATCGGTCGCGGCCTCCGTTTACCCTACGGCAAGCGTGTTGGGGTTCCTGCCGTTGATCGATTGACCATCGTCGCACACGACAAGTTCCAGGACATCATCGACGAAGCCAATCGCGGCGACTCTATCCTCAAGATGGGCCTGGTGGTGATCGGCAAGGACATCCCGGACAAGCACTCGAAGGCCGTCGAGATTCCGACGAACTTGGAGCAGCGGTTGATCGGCACTCCGTCGCAGGACGGGCAGCCGGAGCCCAAGCAAAAGCCGCTGTTCAATACCGAGCCTGAACGCAAGGCGGCAAAAGCCGCGCTCGACGCCATCCAACACTTCGAGCGACTTCACAGCTCCCGCGACCTGAAGTCCAAGGAAGTGCAGGAGCAGATTGCAAGCCGGGTTGCCGAAGCCATCCGGCCAGCCCAACAGGCCCTGCCGACGATGGAGGAAGAAGTTGACGTCAAGCAGGTCGTGGCACAAGTCACTTCGCAGTTCATCGAGATGTCGATCGATATTCCCAAGATCGTGGTCGTCCCCTCAGACGATGCCACGTACGGATTCCGCGACTTCGACCTCGACTGCAAGAACATCCGGCTGCAGCCGGTATCCAAGGACATCCTCATTCAGAACCTCCAGAACAACGAGCGGTACAAGCTCCAGGACTCTTCGGGAGCCGCCACCGAACAGCGCTATGAGGACTATCTGATTCGCGGGCTGATTGACTTTGACGATATCAGCTACGACGAACATGCCGAGTTGCTCTACAAGATCGCCGGGCAGATGGTCGCGCATCTCCGCTCGTACCTCGCAGATGACGACGAAGTCCTAAACGTGCTGGTCTGCCATAACCGCCAGCTCGTCGATGCGATCTATGCCCAGATGCAGCAGCATTACTTCGAGACAGCCACTTCCTACGAGGTCAAGATCACCAAGGGCTTCCGCACCCTGCACTCGACCAACGTGCTCGCGGCAGCGGACGAGGACATCCGCCCGTTTCGTCAGCCTGTTGAGGACCGCAAATATATTCGCGGAATGGTCTTCGGCGGCTTCGCCAAGTGCCTTTACCCCTCGCAGAAGTTCGACTCGGATTCGGAACGCCGATTTGCCGTCATTCTTGAAAACGACGATGCTGCATTGAAATGGTTCAAGCCGGGGCGCGGCATCTTCGCCATCCACTACCGGTCAGGCATTGAGGAAAGCGACTACGAGCCCGACTTTGTAGTCGAGACAAAGAACGGCAAGTATCTCTGTGAACCGAAACAGAAAGACATGCTGGGCGACCCCGTCGTCATTGCCAAGGCCGAGGCGGCATCCGAATGGTGCCGCAACGCCTCCCAGGTAACCGGCACGCCCTGGACGTATCTACTCATTCCGCATGACGCGATTGATGAGTCAAAGACACTCGCAGGATTGGCAGCGACGTATGAGTATCAGTCACAGGAGCGAATGGCATGAGTAATTGTCGTCAACACTATTCACATTGTCGAGGTAGGTAACATTGGGAAAGCCGTTCGAGATTGAGTTAGAAGCATTGCCGTCCACTTACGCGTGGGCGATTTCGCAGCCCGTCGACCAGTTGTGTCGAGCGGTTGAGCGGCTTGTCGCGCACCCGATGCTCGCCGTTGGCTCTGGCGGCTCTTTCAGCGTTTGCCATTTTGCAGCACACCTTCACGGAGTTTTCGCCGGTCAACCTGCCATACCTTCAACACCGCTTCAAGCGGTGAGTCATCGCACCCCGATTGCGAATATGGGCATCTTGATCCCGACCGCCGGCGGGAACAATCCTGACGTTGTAGCTTCAGTGCGGTTACTTTCCGAGCAGGAGCCACAGTCCATGCTCATCCTCTGCGGCAACGCAGGTTCGAAAGTTGCATCGCAAGCAATGCGATACAAGACACTTGATTTCATCAGCTATGACTTACCAACTGGAAAGGACGGGTTCCTGGCTACGAATTCTCTGCTTGCGTTTAGTGTCCTGCTGTCAAGAGCCTATTTGGAAGTTTCCGGTCAATCTAGTATTCTTCCCAAAGAATATCGCAGCCTTCTTACCAACCGGCGAATCGACCCATATGAGTTGGCAGCTCAGCGACGGTACGAAGACCTTCTCGGCAAGCAAACTCTCCTGGTGCTTCACGGTTCGACGACGATAGCAGCAGCTGTCGATATTGAATCGAAGTTCACCGAAGCAGCGCTAGGGCATGTAAAGATCTGTGATTTTCGCCAGTTTGCGCACGGACGGCATCACTGGTTGGCAAAGAGGAGTGGCGACACCGCGATTCTTTCATTGGAAACGCCTCACGACAAAACCATTGCCGATCAAACCCTTGAACTGCTACCGAAGTCTGTGCCAACTACGAGGCTCAGCTTTGTCCATGACGGTTGGCTTGCCGACCTCGCAGGACTCTGCGAGGGGTTCTACCTGACCGGCGTCGCAGGGAGACAGCAAGGGATTGATCCAGGACGCCCAGGCGTGCCCTCCTTTGGTAGAAAGCTCTACCACGCCAATGCATTCCGAGCGAGACATCCCTCGAAGATGCCTGCCTGGAAAGCCCGAGCTATCGAAAGGAAAGCATCAGAACGAGTCGAAAGGTTGGCTAAGGAAAACCGACTAACGTTCTGGGCCAAGGCCCTTGACACGGTGATCGATAGAATTCATGAGGCTCAGTTCTGCGGAATAGTCCTTGATTATGACGGCACCCTATGTAGCGAGGATGAGCGATTCAAGCCGCTGCCGGAAGAGATGGCAGATGCACTTACTTCGCTTCTTGAATCAGGTGCACGTCTCGGCTTTGCTACCGGTCGTGGTAAGTCCGTAACGAAACGCTTATGTGAAGCATTGCCCAAAAAGCATTGGCCCGAAGTAACTGTTGGATATTACAACGGCGGCCAAATTCTCACGCTTGATAAGTGCGACTCTCTAGATGGCAATGATCACGTTGCAGAGGAACTCTCACTGATATCCAAGGCAATCAATTCCGACCGGCTGCTTTCCCGAGGTAACATAACTCTTCGGTATCGACAGATCACATTGTCTAACCCGCGAGGTATGTCGCTTGACGCCCTCACTGAACACGTTGAAGCATTAGTACACCGTGTAGCTGGTAACGGCCTTCGGGTGATGAGATCCGGACATTCCGTCGATGTAGTGCCTGATTCAGTATCGAAAGTGGCCGTTGTTGAACGCCTTTTGGAGCAGAGCCCGAGTGGTGCGTCTGACGCTGTATTGCGGATCGGCGACCGTGGCCGCTGGCCAGGAAACGACGCACAATTGCTAGCCAGTCCCTATGGACTCAGCGTGCATCAAGTCTCCTCCGATGCCTATTCCTGCTGGAATATAGCTCCGCCAGGGCAGAGAGGCTGGCAAGCCACCCTCTGGTATCTACGTCACTTGAAGGTATCGAAGAGAGGTACTCGATTCCGCCTTCCCACCTTCAAGGAGGATTAGCATGAATCAGGACTTTATCCTGGGCAGGCTAGCCGAGATCATGGCCTGGGAGACGGATCAGGCCCGCAGGGAATTCGCGTGGTTGCGCTTGATGTCACAGATGAAATACGACGGCTACCAGGATTTTCTGGCTGGCGCACGTTTCGTCGAATCCCTCGCCGATTGGTTGCAGCAGTTTCATCAGGATGAAAGGGCGATCGCATACACCTTCGTTCGCAGTTCGCTTGTCTACATTAGTACCGCAGAAATGAACCATCTCGTTGAACTTTTCTATCCCGAAACGGTAGTGTGGCACCTTCAACAGGATGTCGCACGCCGCCTCGATATTCGGACCTGGAACGTCTGGGCAAGCAACCAGTCAAGGACGCTCTTCAACCGTTTACGGAGACAGTCGTTATTTATTGAACTCAGCGATGGTGCCAGAATCGATGTGTTCCGAAGAGCTAACGCTGGCCTGATAAGCAATGAGCAGACCGTGACTGCACCAAGGTTGAACGACGAGAAACTCGATGAACTGCTGGAGGACCTGCGCAAGGATTTGGACGATCCTAAAGCGCGGTTCGCATTTGTGTTCCTAATCGACGATTTTGTAGGAAGCGGCACGACGCTGCTGCGAAAAAAGGAAGACGGGATGTGGACTGGCAAGCTCTTCAGATTCTGGGAAGACAACGAGGATCGCTTCAAGAAGTACTTCGAGGATGATTGGTCACTCTGCGTTCACCACTATCTTGCGACTCAACGTGCCAAGCAGACGACCGCGGAGCGAAGCCATCAGATCGCTTCAGAAAGAGGCAACGGGAAATGGTTTTCCGCCGTACAGTTTTCGTACGGCGCTGAATTGCCGGACGACTTGCCATTGTCGAAAGACACGCACGCAGACTTCTTGGCGCTCACCGACCGCTACTACGATCCATCGATCGAAAACAAGCACACAAAGGTTGCCGGTACCGATGCTAAACTTGGATTCGGACAATGTGCCCTACCTCTGGTACTGGAGCACAATACCCCGAATAACTCCGTCGCTCTTCTTTGGGCAGATACACCGGGCGACAATAATCAGCACGCAATGAGGCCGTTATTTCGGCGGCGCCAGCGGCATTCCTGACGGAGAGACGGCAATGGAGAACCCATTTTATCGCAGGGCAACTGAGCAACTTAGGGACGACGAGGCATTTCTCTCCATCGTCAGTCCTCAGCCCCTTACGTACCTTCTGAAGCGACCAGCTGAACAGGGCACCCTTTTTGACCGTATTGTGCTGTTTCGGGGCGCTCCCGGCACTGGAAAAACGACCCTTGCCCGATTGTTTGAGTTTTCAGCACTCAGGGCTGTACTTCGCAGTACTGGATCAACGGACTACGAGGCAGTCGCCGGAGCACTCGAAGAGTGCGGCGCTATCAAAGATGGACTTCCGATGATCTTGGGATGCCGACTACCCATGGAAACGGATTACCGTGATTTTTGGGAGTTTCCGTACTCCGAGAGCCTGAAATCTGGCATGCTCTTTTCGTTCATTCAGGCCCGTGCGGTCCTCGCATGGTTTCGGCATCTTCATGTCGCAGGAGTTTCCGATTCTACTGTCACCATCGTGCCTCGCGCAGACTCGGGATCAGGACTCGAAACCATTGGCGGTACATCCGGAACCGCGATGCTGGAACGCGCACGCGAAGTGGAGCGTGCCGTTTATGAAATCGTCGGCGCCTTAGTTGCTCCTAATGAAGCCGACATTCCTTCGTCCGTCACCGGTACTTACCGCCCATTTGATGTAATTGAACGCATCGAAATAACCACATCATCATTGAACCAGGGAAAGCCGCTGCGATTGCTTCCGCTTGTCATGTTGGATGATGCTCACTGGCTGCACCCAAGTCAATTCGAAGCAATGCGGCACTGGTTGGCGCGGCGAGAATTGAGAATTGCCCGTTGGGTGCTCACCAGGTTCGACATACTGCAACCCAGTGAGGCATTGTCGATTGTCGCGGACGATCGAACAGATCGCCCTAGCTATCCGGGACTTTCTGCATCGCGCGATGAGGAAACGATTCTTCTCCAAGGATGGGGACAACGAAAGGACCAGCGCAACACCTTTCGGCGAATGGCTCGCGATATGGCGCACCGATACCTCGAGAAGCACTCCCTGTTGGGGACACGCCGCCTTGTCGACATCGGCAGCTTACTCAGTGAAGAAGCAGAACAGATTTCAAATTCAAGACTGGTAGAGCTGGCCAAGCACGTTGCGTCCATGCAGAGTCGACTGAAGGTTACTGACGCCCGACGAGCTGAGCTTGAGGCAACGATAAATGAGTTCCGAAAGGCCGCTGCGCTCACAGAAGATATACGACTAGCAATGCTGGCGATCCTTCTGCATCGGTATGTCATTCGCACGAAGAGTCAGGCAACGCTCTTCGGCGACGAAGACCCAGAACCATCGAGGCCGCTCGTTGCCAACCAGGGAGTTTATGAAGCTGCGCGACTTCACCTGCTGCATCGCTTCGAGCGTCCCTTTTATTTCGGCGCTGACGACCTATGTGATGCTAGCTCCGAGAATGCAGAGTTGTTCCTTCAGCTCAGTGCGATCTTAGTGGACACCATTGCGACACAAGTTATCCGTTCAAAGCCTCCAGTTCTTGATGCTGGCACGCAGCATCGCCTCTTGCGCGAGCGAGGGCGTCGGATTGTTGAGGCTTGGAATTTTCCTTATGCCGACAAGGTTCGCAAGCTCGTAACCGGAATCGCAAGGAAGTGTGTTGAGACAACGCTTCAACCCAACGGCTGGCTGACACCGAACGGCTACGGCGTTCTTCAGTCTGACTTCGAAAGCCTCGCCGGATCGAATTCCGAACTGGCGAGCGTAGTGCAATTTGCCGTCGCCTATAACGCCGTCCTCGTAGTTCCCCAGTACGAATGCAAAAACAAGGAATGGTGCTTACTCGAATTGGGAGGACCGGTATGCCTCGCCGAAGGATTGACGCTTAAACGAGGAGGATTCTTGGAGGGAACTACCGCCGAACTCGGCAAGATGCTTGAGGAGAGCAACGGATGATGCGCAACAGGAAATGGGAGCCTTGTGTGTATCATCGGGGCAGTCACGCCGACGCATTCCTGCGGGACTATCTGGCGCAAGTAGGGCGAAGTGTGCTCTTGATTGCCGGTGCCGGTTTTGATCCGCGATCAGTCCGAATTGCCCCGCTATTCCCCGAATCACTCCAGCAAGCCACTCGGGCAATTTTAATTCGGGAGGAAAGGCCCAATCCGGTTGCCGAATTAGTTGCACGAGCAGTACACCATCGGGACCAACTTATGGCTAAATTTCCCTTGGCCAGAGAGCACGCGATCCAGATTTTTGCGCGCGACAATGCAATCATCGGAGGTCGAGAGGCCGCAAAACTGATGACCGGCCAATCGCTTGATGGCATCACAGATGTCTTTGTAGATATGAGCGCCCTGTCGATCGGTGTCGCCTTTCCGATCATAAAGCATTTCATTGATGTGCTCTCTACAATGTCAGGGCCAGTAGCGAATCTGCATGTTATTGCTTGCCACAATCCACAAATCGATGACGCCGTCTCTTCGAATCCTTCCGATACAGTAGCTCCGATTCACGGTTTTCGAGGTGGCTGGGGACTCGATGAGAAATCACGCGCTGCAATTCTCTGGATGCCGCAACTCGGACGCGGCAAACGTCCCGTGCTCAGTCGTATCTTTCAGATGCTGCGCAATGTCCAGGAAGATACAGTGGTCTGTCCCATACTCCCGTTTCCATCCTCCCAGCCCCGGTTACCTGACGAACTGATCGAAGAGTTTGCCGAGGAGTTGCAGTTGGCTTGGTCGGTTGACGTTCGCGACCTGATCTACGCGGATGAGAAGAGCCCGCTTGATCTTTACCGGACGATTTTGCGAATCGACGATGCCCGACGCCGCGTATTTGCGAGTGTCGGAGGGTCTCAGATCATCCTCTCGCCGCTGGGCAGCAAAGCACTCTCCCTCGGCGCGCTCATGGCGGCCCTGGAACGCGACGACTTTACGATTCTCCACGTCGAAGCAATCGGTTATACTCTGGATGCATCCCGAGCTGATTCGGTTGCCGTTCCTGACGAATTGGTGCATATCTGGTTACATGGCGATGCGTATGGGGACGGACATGGCAAGGAGGCCACACAGAAATGACCAAGAAAACCTCGAACACTAAACGCTTCAGCCAACCGCTGGCCGTCGGGACAGGACTTGTCGCACTGGACGAAGTGACTAGTGCCGACCCCTCGGTGCCGGTTCGACACTGGGCTGGCGGTACCTGCGGCAATGTCCTCATCGCGCTTCGATATCTCGGCTGGAAGGTCCAGCCGATCGCCCGCTTAGCCGACGACCGCGCAACAGAACTCCTACTCGCCGACCTGAGGCACTGGGGGGTCTCAGAGCGATTTGTGCGCGTTGAGAATGATGGCAGCACCCCCATTATCGTTCATCGCATCGCCAGAGATGCTTCTGGCCGCGTGACTCACTCGTTCTCGTGGCGGTGCGCATCGTGTGGAGCACGCTACCCAAGCTACAAACCGGAGCTACTTACGGTTGCCGAGTCCATTGCTCCAAAGCTCAAGCAAGTTAGCGTCTTCTTCTTTGATCGTGTCTCTGCAGGCGCTATCGCACTCGCAAAATCGGCCGCGCAAAGTGGCGCGCTTGTGGTATTCGAGCCGTCAGGTATCGGGAATCCGATTTTGTTCGGTCAGGCATGGGAGATTGCCCATGTCGTGAAGTATTCGCATGAACGATTGGGCGACTTCCCGGAAGTCGACGTAGAATCCAATCCAAGACTTCTCATCGAAACACTCGGCGATGCCGGGCTTCGATACCGCTGGCGAAGTCGAGGCAAAGGACTGGGTACTTGGGTCGAATCGAAAGCATTCTCTATCGACGGGGTAAAGGATACGGCAGGCTCCGGCGATTGGTGCACCGCCGGGCTACTGTCAAAAGTCGCGGCAAGCGGTTTTGCCAGTTTCTCGAAGTCTACCGACAAGCAGATTGCTGATGGAATCCGTTTTGGCCAGGCACTTGCGGCTTGGAACTGCCAATTCGAAGGTGCTCGGGGAGGGATGTATGCCGTTTCAAAGAGGCAGTTTGAACAGCAAGTAAATGATCTCTTAACTGGTTCGGGTAAGGTGATCTCGATCAATGCAGAGGCTAACATCGAGGGCCCAAATGCAAGTGGCGTCTGCAAAGTCTGCGAGCATCCTTCAAGGGTTCACACGAAACGTCGAAAAACTAGGTAAACTTAGCCTTGACAGTTTCGGCGGATTTGGTCGTCGGCTAATTGTCTCAAAGCCGGCTTCCCCCTGCCTTTGCCGTGCGAGAAGAATCGGCGGTTTCGACAAGCGTCTGGATTGTCTCTCGAATGTGCCATGGTAGATGCGTCCACAATTCCGCGATTCGAATCACTTCAGGAGGCAGGTGGACACTTTGGCAATGAGCGTCATCCGACGCCAAACCCTGCCGATTGGCGCGCATCAACTGCAGCGCACGTGCAGCGCGGGGGTGTTGGCCGTTGACGCAATCGCAAAAGGCGTGGCCAGTTACGCCAGAATCGAATGGGGGTTCGATTCCCGCCGCCTCCACTTTTTACCATTGCTGCCACCGGGTGACTCTCGGAGTCATCCGACGCCAAAAGCCCTTCCTCCGAAGGGCTTGCGTCGTTTCTGGGCCGAGAGCCGTTTTTTCCTTCGGTGTCAGACGACGACCCAGAATGCCCATCTGAGCTACATAACTGCAGCCTATGTGCAGCCAGTGATCTGCCGTTCACCGGGGCTGGCCCGTTCATTTTTTGCCCGTTGCCGGTCGAATGCGATGCCGCCACGGTGTTCCCGTCTTCTCCCGGCTTGAGGGTGGGCGAGGGGAGGTTGGCCAAGGCCCGCGCCTGGTCTTTCAGCCCCACGTGGGTGTATTTCATGGTCATCCGCACGTCGGTATGTCGGGCGAGTTCCTTGGCCTCGGTGACGCTGGCTCCGTTCTTCAATAGCCCGGTGATGTGGGAGTGCCGACCGGCGGCATGGAAGTCGGCTAGCCCCTCGGCCGTCTCGTAAGGGATCCCGGCCGCTTTCAGGTCTTTCTGGACCATCGTGTAGGTCTTCTTCTTGGCGAGCTTCGGAAAAAGCGGCTCGTCCGGGCCGAGCGTTGGCAGCCAAGTCCGCAGGAGCAAGATAAGTTCCGGGTGCAACGGAAGCGTGTCCTTGCGTCGGTGCTTCGAGAATGCCGCTTCGACGACGACGATCGGCTGCTCGTCGTCGAGCGTAAAGTTCTTGGAGGTCAGGCTGGCGAGTTCTCTGCGGCGAAGGCCCGTCAAAAACGCCATCAAATAGAGTCTTGCCCGGAGTTCTCCGGGATAGAGTTGGACCAGCTTCTTACTCGCTCGGGCGGCCTCGATGAGCTTGGTTACATCTTCCGGCGACAACGCACGCCGCTTGTGGCGAATATCTACCTCGGCATTCAGCCTGGGCAAGTTGTCGAACGGGTTGAATAGCGACCGCTTGTCGCTGACCAGCCATTTGCCGAAGGCGTCCAGGGCATCGCCGTAGTGGTTGTAGCTACGGTTGCCGAGGTTCTTCTCCTGGCGGAGTTCGGCGAGGTAATCGACGATGGCCTCGCGGTCGACATCGGCCAGGCACTCGAATTTGCAACCGCTGAGCACTTTGCTCACGCGGTTCGTCACCAGGCTGACATATTTCGACGTATTGTGGCCAATGGCTTTGCGGAAGGCCTTGATGTGACTGTCGATCGGGAGCCGCCGCTGATCGGATGCCCGTTCCAAATCAGGGTCCACCAGCCCGGACGTTCGGGCTCGGACTTCGGATTCGAGCTTCGCCGCCAGCTCCGCGGACAAGGCACGGTCGGTGAAGCCTTTGACCTGACGGCGCTTTCCCTGTTCGTCGAAATACTGAATCCAATAGACGGCCTGTCGGTTCTTCTTGTCCCGGGCTCTCTTGAAGATGGTGGCCATTAACCTTCCTTCCGGTTTCGGCGTGTCGCGGTTGGAGAATTGTTCGCAGTAGGGCAACCCGAGTCGATCCAACGGTGGACCTCGTCGAGCCGCCAGCGGGTGCTCTTTCCGAGGTGAACGGGTCGTGGTAACAGGCCGGCAGAGAGCAGTCGCCAGACGGTGCGTTTCGAGGTGCCGAGGATCGTCGCCAGCTCATCAGCGGAGATGAGCAAGGTCGTCACGCCCGACGATTGCTCGGGCATACTTGCCCGTTGAAGGTCACGCATCTTTGTTTTCTCCTTCCACACGAACCGAAGTGCGAACCGACCTGATCGTGGCACGACGGCTGCGGCGAATCTGGCCCTAAAATGGCACCTGACTCCGGGAACGCCGAACGTCACAATGAGTCGAAGCGGGGCCAGTTGCGCCCGCTGGTGTCATTCAACCCAAGGTCAAAAAGATTGACACGGCGCCTTTAGGGACCGGTTAGGGGGTGGGGCGATGGAGAGAGATCGCGTGATAGAGAAAGTCAACACATCGCGAAAATCGCTGACGCCGATCGACGGCGAAAAACTTCGACGTGCGCTCTGGGACAAGGGACTACACAAACCTGAGATTCAAGCGGAGACCCTCGGAACCAGCCTGAAGCGGCTTCGGCAAGCGATTCGCGGCGGAAGCTTCCAGATGGCGACACTGCTACGGTGGTGCGAGAACGCCGACATCGAATTGAACGACATTCTATTGCCGGGCTCGCTCATCGGACTGAACGGCACGGTGAATGGAGCGCGGCCAATCGTCGGCGACTGGGAGATCGTCACCGAGCTGAGCCGCTGGATCGAGGCGACCAACGGATTGCAATATAAGGTCTTCGAGGTTCGACATCGGCATCTGGAGGAACGTCGGGGGCGAGGGAAGCTCTACGATATGAGCGGACTGTCGGACCGCGATCGAATCGATCTCGCCGAGCACCTCAAGCGTCATCCCAAGGTCTGTCACGAAGTCGGCCCTCATCCTCGTATCGCCGACAACATCACGGCACTTCCCGATCCGAACGGTCGTGACTGGTGGGTGATCGATCGCTGGATCGAAGGTCGGACGCTCGCGGAAGTGTTGAACGGGTCACGACTGGAAGGAGAGCGATTGGCCCAAACCATGCGTGGCATCGCCGACGGACTTGTCGCCCTGCATCGGCATGGCATTCTGCGACGGGAGTTGTCCCCGGCGCAGATCATCGTGCGTGCGGAGAACAACATCCCCGTGCTCACCGACTTCGAGTTGGCAAAGATGCTCGGCAACTGGCCCACGGTTGTGGCGAGATCCGACTGGGGAAACGATCCATATCGGGCTCCCGAAGTTGCCGCCGGCGGCGAAGACTTGGGACCGGAGATCGATGTTTATAGCTGGGGACGAATCCTGGTGCATGCCGCAACAGGATCGGTTCCCGAGGTGGGCGGCGAACTGGCGGCACTTGAAGGTGTCCGGCTCCCGAAATCGGTGCGTGAGATCGCGGTGGCTGCGGTGCAGCCGCCACGAAGTAAGCGGCCACACAGCATGGAAGAAGTGATACGAGCGATTCGGTCGTGGAAATGAGCGAGAATTCAGAGTCCATCAAACAAGGAAGGTTTATCGGTGGCTTGCTCGCTCGATACATGCTCGGCGACGAAGCTGCCGTTCTTGAAAAGAATGACATTGGCAAGTTCAAAACCGGCCGAGCCGTTTCGGCGCAGGAGATCGAAGCGGGCTTGCTCCCAGATTTCGAGCACATCCTCGGGCGGGATTGGAAAACACTCGGCCAGGTGCAGCGGTGGCAGCTTGCCGTCGCGTTTGAGAGACTGATACTCGCGGGCGGCGGCAACGATGCTCGGCGTGATTCGCATGAGTTGGCGTGACATGATCGGCTGGTCTCCATGAAAGGGTGTCCGCTGGAACCAGCTTGGATTGCAATCGAACCGAGCGCGCGTTGTGAGTCTTCGATAGGGACCGTTTCAGGACAACCGGCAGGAATACGCACGATGGTCGAATCCGGGCAAGAATATCTCACGGTGCATGCGCTATCGGAGTTCGTGTTCTGTCCCCGCGCCGGCCTGATCGTCCACGAGCTTGAACAGGTCGAAGACGAACGTCCCCTGCGCTACAACGTCGATTACGTGCCGCTTTATGATCTCGCCAGCGTGGAAGAGGCGCTGGACCGGCAGATGAATCGCTTGTGGGTATTGCTGGGCGCGATGGGGCTACTGTTGATCGTCGCATTCGTCGCCTACTTGTTGGGACGCATGCTCTTTCTGGCCCCCGTCGGATTAGGCATCCTGTGGCTGAGTTGGCGGGGGACGAGACGGCTGAACCTGGTGCTTGAGCTGGCAGAAACACGCTCCATTGCGCATGCGGCTGTTGGCAGAGAGCCGACTCCGAAGTCTCGTCAGTATGAAGCGATCAATTGGTGGGAGCTGCTCGCGGCGGGATTTGATTCCGTGCCGTATCGTGAATCCCTGGTGGACGACAAGTTGGGAATCCGCGGCAAACCGTGGCGAGTCTTACGCAAGGGATCGCTTCGGATTCCCGTGGTTCGATTGGCGAGTGACGAGACGACCGATACGCCCCGTCCGCAGCATGTGATCCGGGTGGCGGCTTACTGCCATTTACTCCGCACGTGTGAAGGCCAGGAAAGCCCCTACGGCATACTGCTGTTTGGAAAATCCTGGGATGGACTGGCCGTCGTCGCCTGCGACGAAATACACGCCGAGCTTCAGGAAGCCGTCAGACTCGCGCGAATACGACTACCCATCGTTGCGCAACACGGCTCATTCGAAGGTAGCATTCTCCTCGAAGAGTGCGACGGCTGTCGCCACGGGCGGCCGGTGGTGGTCGATGCCGTTCAAGGCTCACCATGGTGGGGCGAAGATGGCGCGATTCATGGCGTCGGCGGCAGAGATGGGCGGCTCTATCACAGTTGCTGCGGTGACCGCTTCGAATGGCTCCCGCCTCACCGTAAGGCAGTGACGCTCAAGCTTGGCGAGTAGCTCGCCACAGCGCCGGCCCACATCAGGCTCCGAAAGAGACCTGCTCCGATCGATCCATCGTCCGTATCCTTGTTCTTGGCGACGCGTGGTCGCTCAACAAGTTTCTTTACTCTCCCCCCTGTCAGGAGATGCTTAAACAATGACAGGCGAGCGAATTGTTATTTGCTCGGTTCGATTGTCCACGACCGTCGGGACGTAAAACCAAGACGGTAGTCACACGCCATGCAACAGACCGAAGTGCCGATGAAACCCGGTCGAAATGCAACGACACCCGGACGATGAAACCGTTGGTGTCTGGCGTGTGGGGAGCAAAAGACCCCTCGTGGGTCTTTTGTTTTTAACCAGCTTTTTTCTGGAACGTGATGACCGTGCCGCGTGCGGGACGGTGATTGCGGAGCTTTGGCCGAATGGATCAAAGCTCATTATGAACAGGACCGGCAAGGGCCGGCACATGACCAGGAGAAGCAACCATGGCATTGGATGCTTACGGAAAACGCTATTGTGAAATCAAGTTCCTTCATCACGATCGACCTGACATCAATCGGCGAGCACAAGAAATCGTGCTCATCGGATCGGATGGGATCGTTCGCAACGTGACGGGATCTCGGATGCCGCACAAGGTGATTTTCCAGCCATCAAAGACAAAGGACGGCCGATCGTTCGTCGAGATACTTTTGGACGAGCCACTCGGACAACGTCCTACGGTCTCGCTGGTGGAAGGCAGGCCACGATGGCCGACAAATAGGGATATCCTACACATGGCGATACCACTCGTTGCATTGACCGTGATCCGGCTCATGGCAGCGGTTGTCGTCGCACATCCGTAGGAATCCCAAACGTAGGGGCCGGTATCGGCACCGGTCCTTACGTTCTTTTACTTGCCATACTCTGAGAACGTCGCCAAGCGGCTACGGAGCGAGCATCTCTAGTTCGACCAGTGTTTGGCCTAACTCGCGCAAGGTGTCCTGGACTTTCTGCAGGTAGTCCTGGTCCGAGCGAGACCAGTTCTCAGAGTAGACGTGGAACTGCCAGCGAGTCGCACGGTCGTTCAGGGTGTTACCGATGGCGAGGGCATTCAAGGCATTGAGCCCCTTCATCGTCGGTTCCAGCGCCCCCAGACTTTCGATTGCCGTATAGGACATAGGCGAGTGGACGGTCGTCTTCTTGAATCCGACGACGCCACCTTGATTGTAAGGCTGAACATACCCCTTGTCGGTAAATGGCCGGAGGATTCGTTGGATGTCGGGGGACTTGGCCTTTGCCGTAAGCCGCGCCCGCTCGGCATCAGATTCGTCCCGCATGATCGTATCGTCAGTGCTTTTGCGAATCAGGTCGGCCTTGGACTTCGCCAGCTTCTCCGCAGCTTCGCGGCGTGCCTTGACCACCTCATCGTCGATGATCTTCGAATCGTCGAGCAGCTCCGAGTGTGTGAGCGCATCGATCGCAGCTTGAAGCGTTGTCGAATGCATCGCTAGCTGCTTGGATTCGGCGCTGACGGCCTCAGCCCGTTGGCGAGGCACGCGCAGCTCGTCACGAATTCTTCTCAAGTCGACGAGCATACGGCTCAACTCGTCGGCACTGGCTGCCGTGGGCAGCGAAGTGTTTTCCGGGATCTCAAACGCCAGCCGAATCGGAGAGAGCATGTCCTCAAGCGACTCGCGATATGATTGGACAAGCTCCTGCGAGGGGCGATCTTGCTGATAAGCGGCGCGAAACCGACTCACAAGGTCGACGTTCGAGGCGATCTTTCTGCCGTCGTCGTTTTCGAGCAAGGGGCGAACGCGCTCATTCCATTGCTTGATCTCGTCGTCGCACGTATCGAGTAGCAGCGTGATTTCTCGCCCTTTGGCCAGGAAGGTTCGTTGCCGCGACTTGGCATGCGCGAAAGCCTGCTCGCTGGCCGATCCCCGCTCGCCCGTAAACGTGGCGGTGGGCGATACGTTGGGAGTGGGCGAAATATCCGTCAGATCCTTGACGAGTTGCTCCGGACGAGTATTCGCCGGTGGCATCACCTCAGCAGTGGGCGGCTTTGGCGGTGTTGGATTTGCAGCTTCGGCGTCAACAGGCGCAGTGACGTAGTCGTGGATGGAGAACAAGCTGAGCATGATGATGACAAAGCCCGCCAGTGCGCCGAACAAGCCAAAGAATGCCGCTGGCCAGCGAAGATTGCTCTTCGGTGGAGATTGGCGGGGACGATCACTCGACATCGCTGAGCCTCCTTTCATCATTGCCGAAACGGCAATCACTGGTTTGCACGAAACTTGTCTTCTAAATCCGCGGGCAAAAGAAACGGTCCGGGGATAGGCTTTGCGCCCGCCGGTAGCGGCTCCTCCGCTTCGGCGTCGAAAACGTCCCCGTAATCGGGCTGCACGCTCACCGTGTCGGGACCAACGGCCGGCCAAGGGGACTTGTCGCGAACCTGAAACTCCTTCGGCGTGATGTGAAAGTCGGAGACGATGGGGGTCGCCAATCCGCCGAAACAGGTATAGCCGCTATCCTCAGTGAACCGAACGATGCTGGACTTTTTGTCGGCGCTGATCTCCATGATGGTGTTGCGGTCCAGCAACGGTCCTGAAAGCTCGGCAACTTGGACGCTGCCGTCGATGCTGAACCGTGCATCGAGCTCGTCGTCATCGTCGTCGCTCAGGGGAGCTTTCTGAACCCATGCCATGCGATGAAAGAGTCCTTGCCCGGAAAGCTCTTCCAGTTCCTTGATCGATTTCAGATCCGATGCCCGGTAGGTTTGCTTGAAGGCCGTGCAGGAGGCGAGAGTATCGCCGATGTCGGTGCCGTCGCGCTTCGTTTGTCCGATGCTTTGATGGGCGAGCACGAAGGTTGCACCGAGGCTGCGACCCTGCTCCAGCACCTGACGGACCGAATCCGAGATCATCTGCTGGAACTCGTCGATCATCACGTAGGTTCTGATCTTGTCGCTCTCGTGAGGAATCCCGGCTGCGGCAGTGAAGAGGGAGTAGAGGGCCAGCTTCGCGATACCGGCGGTGCTGAGCGGCTCGATGGGCGCTTTTAGGTAGAAGTAAACCACTTGAGGTTCTTCGAGCAATTCCGACAAGTCAATTGCGTTGTCGAATAGCTGCGGGCGATTCGGGACTCGGGTCGGCGTGAGATTGAGGGGATGAATCGACCGCAAGCGGTTAACGAGCGCTGCAAGGTGACGCGCCTGCCGCCAATCTTCCTTCGCCCCGAAGGCTTTGAACATCTGCTCGTCGCTGAGCACCTCGTGCATGTCGTCAAAAGTCTCGATCCGAAGCTTGCTGACGATGCTCTTGAAGACCGTCTCATTCATCGCGGTGAAGAACCCACGCCCGTAGGCGACTCCGTAGTCGAGCGACAAGGCGGCAAGAACGATCTGCACTCGCTGATTCGAGCTGAATCTTGTCCAATGCTTCTGCAAGAATGGATTGAACACATAGCTCGACCAGTCGGGGGTCGTCGTGAACCAGCGAAACTTTAGCCCCGCTCGGCGGGCTTCCTCGCGGAGACCGTGGAAGAGAGACGGTTCTCCCTTGAGATCGATCATGAGGACCGACGAGTCCTTCGCTGCGATCAATTGTGTCGCCAAAGGCGCGATTCCAAGCGACGTTTTTCGCGCCCCGGAGTCGCCCAGAATGTGGGCATGGTTTCGCAGGATCTCGCGGTCGAGCAGCACGGGATAATCGTTGTAGCGGCTGCTGCCTATGTAAAGATGCTGTCTCTCGATGGTGTTGGGCGAGTTGATGAGCCGATCGATAAGCACCTGCCATTCCGGAAAAGGGGAGTGTTCCGTAGCTCCAGGATGCTCCAGTGCTTCGAGATATCGGCTAATGGAACTTCCCACCAGGGTTGCAACCACTCCAATCAGGATGAGCGGTGGGCCAAACACGCCCAGCAGCGCCGCCACTACCGCTCGCCAAACGATGTTCTCCTGTTGGCGGGCTCGCGCTGGCCGCTCCATCTCAGCCTTCAATACGGCACGTTTCTCGGCGGTCAACTGGTCCATGAAATCGGTCATTTGATCCGCAGGGAGGGAACGAATGTAGTCCCATTCATGGGCCTGGAAACCGACGGGTGGAATCTTTGGACGTGAAGTCAATTCGGAGATCGGACGTTCAAGCGGCGGCGGAAAGCTGTTGGCGACGAATGCGATGCTCAGCAGCCCGGCTGCGAAAGCCAGTAAAAAATCGCGTGCGACGACTTGGTGCATGCCGAGCGAAGGAAAGCGGAACACGCCGGCCGCCGGCGTCTGGTGGCGATTGTAGGTGGTAAAAACCTGCAACGTTCGCCAAGCGGCGACGAGCACGGTAATGGGCGAGGGGATCGGAGCGCCCACGGCGACATGGATGGCCGACCAGGTCACAGCAAGCAGGATAGACAGTATCAACAGTGTGGGCAGAATCGCGGCCGGGTTCGAACCGTTCCGCGACATTGCATTCAGGATGGGAAAGCCGGCGAGAAAAACGATCGGCATCGCCCAGAGCAAGACCGGCACCGTGCGAAACTGCGGGCACAGTTCGGGATCGGCGGAATTCCGGGATAATGACCAGATGCGTCGCCAGCGAAGCATGGTTCGCTGATCGACGTGATGGTTGGCAGTGATCCAGTATGCGGCTTGCTTTCCGACGAGATAGGCAAATCCGGTGGCAAACAATAGGCTCGGCAAGAACAGGGCGAGATACGTCGAGCGAACATCAGGCAACCGTCCCATCACATACGAGACGCTGCCGCAAACCAAGAGTATCGCGGACCAAGCTAGAACCACATCGATTCGCTCCTTGAAGATCGCCGTGACGGCGGCGTAGAGCACGAAGAACACGGCAACGGAGAGGCAGATGGCGACCAGCGGCGCGTAGAAGGAAGAAACCAAACGGCCGGCGATCGCCACGACGGTTCCCAGCAATGTTGCCGTGAGAATTAGCCGTAACGTCGTCAGGTGGTCGAACCAGGGCTGGTTGAACTGGGTGCGATAGTCGAGGTGCGTATTGGGGGTGCGCGGAAGAGCCCGGACATTGAGCGTATCGCGCTTTCTCGCCAATCGCTGACGCATTCAGGTGGCCCCCTGGAACCCTTCGGCTGACGCCCAGCCGAATAGTCCGAGGCGGGCAAGGATCTGAAGGAGCACCTTTCGCCTCGCTGCGTCCCGTTCGGCACGAAGAACTCGGGAACATGGTACCCGAAACGAGGGGCAGGAAGCCAGCCGACGTTGACGGATGGATCGGGCCTGGGATCCCGGCCGAAGTACCTTGCCGAACGACTACGAAGCAACTGCGACCGCCGTTATTGGCGATCACAGTTGCTCCAAAAGATTCGCAACGAACTGTAGCGGTTACGATGTTCAACCTGCAAATTCGAACTTCCGCCAACGCAGTTGCTTGATCGATTCCACTTCGGGCATCTTTGAGGAATGGTGTTCAACAATCAACCAATCCTTCTCGGTCTGTTGATACACGAATGTATAACGGGCCAACTTTGTAGCCCGGCCGCCCGCCTCATCGGGATCATCGACAAGGAAACTGTAAATGCCGGAGTTTACGGCGATGTCGCCCAGCGATCTGCTATACGGCTCGACGACCGAACCGACGGGATTTAGTGGAAGGAATTCGTTGAAAAAGTAATCGTGAATTTCGGCGTGATTCTTTCGAACGTCATTTTTGAGTGTCGAAAGTAAGATCGCGTCGGTCGCATATAGTCGTGTCACTTCATCAGCATCACCCGTCAACAGCGCCTTGAACCAGCGGTCGAGTTGGTCCTCGATGTTGTTTGCAATCTTCGACATTTGGTTCTCCCCATGGGTTACGCGGATTCGTTTTTGTGGCCAACTACAGGCAACCATTTTTACTTGGTCCGAATTCTAGCCGCTGCCTACTGGAAGTTCACGCCTCTTCTCTTGTGGACGGCCCTGTCGGCAGATCGAACACGAAAGGAGCGAACTCGGGGACATGGCAGACGAAGATGGGGGTGGAGCCGCGATAATCTTGTCGAAACATCTGCTGAAGGGCCACGGCGCGATCGGGAACTGGGACAAGGATTGTCACCGAAAATCGTTTTGCGCGGATCAACTCCAAATAAAAGGAGCGAGTGACACGTTGGCGGACGGTTCGTTTGACTTTCCACAAGACGCGCCGTGTCGGGCTGGCACGATCGACCAAAAGCAGGCTGACGCCGAGACCGCCGGCGTGCGAGAGCACAATTAGCGACGAGCTGCGTGTGCCCGGCTCGCAGATCCCGGGGTCGATGGAGCGCAGCTCTTCCATGGTGAGCCGCTTGTGGCCGTTACGGACGCAGTAGTAGAGGATCGCCATCGCAGCGGGCAGTGACTGCTCGGTGAACGGCCTAATCCTGGCCTTCGGATTCAATCGGGTGTAGCCGGGGCCAAGCGTGTAGACGTTCCGGCGGGGAAGCGGCTGGGATTTGCTCAGCCATCGTTGCCGTGTCAAACGGGCCGTCACACTCTGCACCGCCGACATCGTTTTGGCATCGGGGAAGAATAGTTCCGTCAGAACATCGTCGGTCGATAGCCGGTAGCGTGCGACGTGTTCGAGGATTGCGAGATCACGGTCGGAAAGTGAATCCAATTCGGTCATATCACCATACCTCGTAGGAAAGGCGGCGCCGCTCACAGTCCAGGTGAAACTCTCGCAACCGTTCGGCGCTGTAGCTTCCGCCAAATTCAATTGCCCGAATGGGGTGCCCCGATGGATCGGCGAGCATGGCGTCGGGAAGCACTTGGTG